>CALWWH010000250.1 GCA_944385195.1 uncultured Oscillospiraceae bacterium
CTGCTGCGGACGACGACCGCCTTGACGACCTCGCCCTTCTTCACCGTGCCGCCCGGGGCAGCCTTGCGGACAGAGGCCACGATCACGTCGCCGATGTTCGCGTATCTGCGCTTGGAGCCGCCGAGGACCCGGATGCACTTGATTTCCTTGGCTCCGGAGTTATCCGCAACCTTCAGGTAACTTTCCTGCTGAATCATGGTGGTCCTCCTTACTCAGCCTTCTTGAGAGTCTCCACAAGGCGCCAGCGCTTGTCCTTGGACAGCGGGCGGGTCTCCATGACGCGCACCGTGTCGCCGGTATGGCACTCGTTGCGCTCGTCGTGGGCCTTGAGCTTGTAGGTTCTCTTGATGATCTTCTTATACAGGGGGTGCCGGACGCTATCCTCGACGGCGACCACAATGGTCTTGTCCATCTTGTCGGAGACGACCTTCCCAACCCTGGTCTTACGGAAAGCTCTAGTTTCGCTCATGTTCGCTTACCTCCTCAGGCCTTGGGGCCATTCTCCTTCTGCTTCATGATGGTCTTGACGCGGGCAATGTCCTTCTTGATCAGATTGATCTGCATCGGATTGTCCAGCTGATTGGTGGCGTGCTGCATGCGCAGCATAAAGAGGTCCTTCTTGAGAGAGGCCAGCTTCTGCTCGAGCTCAGCCACGGTCATTTCACGAACTTCATTTGCCTTCATTCTGCTTCACCGCCATTTCCCTCGGTGTCCCGCTGGGCTTCGATGATCCGGCAGCGGATCGGAAGCTTGTGGATGGCGAGACGGAGTGCCTCTTTGGCGACGTCTTCGGGGACGCCGCCGATTTCGAACATGACCTTCTGGGCGTGGACCACGGCCACCCAGTACTCGGGCGCGCCCTTACCAGAACCCATACGGACGCCCAACGCCTTCTTGGAGACAGGCTTGTCGGGGAAAATCTTGATCCAGACCTTGCCGCCACGCTTGGTGGAACGGGTCATGGCCACACGGGCCGCCTCGATCTGGTTTGCGGTGATCCAGCCCGGCTCCAGAGCCTGGATGCCGTAATCACCGTAGGAAACATAGTTACCGCGGCTGGCGTCGCCGGTCATACGGCCGCGCTGCACCTTGCGGAACTTGGTCCGTTTCGGCATTAACATCAGCGGGTACCTCCTTCTCTGGGCGCTCTGTTGTTAAAGCGGCGCTCGCCGCCCTGACGGCTCTCGCGGCGCTCCCCGCCCTGACGGCGGTCGCCCTGACGGCGCTCACCGCGGCGGTCGTTGCGGCGGCCCCGGCGGGCAGGCTCGCTGGATGCCTCGCGCAGGGTGCTGTTGAGCACCTCGCCCTTGTAGATCCATACCTTCACGCCGATCTTGCCGTAGGTGGTGTTGGCCTCGGCAAAGCCGTAGTCGATGTCGGCGCGGATGGTTTGCAGAGGGATGGTTCCCTCGTGATAGTGTTCGCTCCGGGCGATTTCAGCGCCGCCCAGACGGCCCGAGCAGGCGCACTTGATGCCCTTGGCGCCCAGACGGGTGGCCCGCTGCATGGCCTGCTTCATGGCCCGGCGGAAGCCGATGCGCTTCTCCAGCTGCTGGGCGATGTTCTCGGCCACCAGCTGCGCGTTCAGGTCCGGGCTCTTGATCTCGATGATGTTGATGGCCACGGGCTTGCCCAGCATGGCCTCCATGCGCAGGCGGAGCTTCTCGATCTCCGTGCCGCCCTTGCCGATGACCACGCCGGGACGGCTGCAATGGATGTTGATGCGCACCTTGCCGGCCGAACGCTCAATCTCGATGCGGGGGATGCCGGCGCCGTAGAGCGTGCTCTTGAGATACTTGCGGATGTTGTAGTCCTCGACGATCAGATCGCCGACTTTCTCCTCACGGGCGTACCAGCGGGAGTCCCAATCCTTGATCACGCCGACGCGCAGACCATGCGGATTCACTCTCTGTCCCCTAATTGATCCTCCTGCTTACTGCTTCTCGCTCACACCGATGGTGATGTGAGTCGTTCTCTTGTTGATGCGATAGGAGCGGCCCTGGGCGCGGGGTCTGCCGCGCTTCATGATGGGACCGGGGTTGGCGTAGACCGTAGACACGTACAGCGCGTCGGTGTCCATCTGGTGGTTGACCTCCGCGTTGGCGCAGGCGCTGTTGAGCAGCTTCAGCAGCGGCTGGGCAGCGGCCTTGGGCGTCTGCATCAGGATCGCCCGGGCGTAGCCGACGTCCTTGCCGCGGATCAGATCGCAGACGATCTTGACCTTACGCGGCGAGATCCGGATGGTGGAAAGATAAGCTTTCGCTTCCATTTGCTCTGATCCTCCTGTTATTTATTGTTGGAGGTCTTGCTGCCAGCGTGACCTCTGAAGGTGCGGGTGGGGGCGAACTCGCCCAGCTTGTGGCCGACCATGTCGTCAGTGACGTAGACCGGCACATGCCGGCGGCCGTCGTGGACGGCGAAGGTGTGGCCCACAAAGCTCGGGAAAATCGTCGATGCCCGGGACCAGGTCTTGAGAACCTTCTTCTCGTTTTTCGCGTTGAGCTCGTCGACGCGCTTTAGCAGTTCAGGCGCTGCGAACGGGCCTTTTTTGATACTTCTGCTCATATTCCAGCCTCCTTACTTGCTGTTTCTGCGCTTGACGATGAACTTGTTGGTGCGGTTCTTCGCCTTGCGGGTCTTCAGGCCGAGCGCCGGCTTGC
>CALWWH010000251.1 GCA_944385195.1 uncultured Oscillospiraceae bacterium
ACTTCCGCATCGGCTACAGCCTCCTTGATGGTGCTATAGCACTTCTCAATGCCGTACTGGGTCTTCATGGTCTCCAGGACCTCGGGCTTGCGGGCGTACACGCTGACGTCAAAGCCCTTGGCCTGCAGATGTCCGGCCATGGGACGACCCATTACGCCCGCGCCAATCCATGCTACTTTTTTCATGTTGCATCTCTCCTTCAAATCTTTTTCCACATACTTGTTATTGGTTGCTCTTTGACGGGAGAGAACCTGTACGGCACATCCTCCATACAGGTCCTCTCCCTCATACATTGGGCAGTTGCTTATTGCAGGCGGACCTTACTTCTCGATGGTTATACCGGTGTAATAGATGTCGCCCGCGGTAGTGGTCTCGACGCCCTTGACATACTCCTTGACCAGCATGGGCATATCGTAGGTGTAGAGAGGAATCCACCAGCTCTCCTCGGCGGTGATGAGGCGCTCGGCCTCGTGGAGCATCTCAAAGCGCTTGGCGGCGTCCAGCTCCAGATCGGAGGCGTGCATCAGCTCGTCGAACTCGGGGGTGGAGTAGCCGGCCACTCTGCTCATATAGTCGGAATCGGACAGGTACAGAGACAGCCAGGTGGTGGGGTCGCTGTAGTCGGCGGAGGTGCCCAGGTAGCAGATATCGAAGTTACCGGCGGAGCGCTCGGCGTTGAAGGACTGGGTCTCCTGGATGTTCAGGTTCAGGGTGATGCCCAGGTTCTCCTTGAGCATGCTCTGGATGGCCAGGACGGTATCCTGCATCGTGTTGCTGTTGGAGCAGAGGATATTGATCTCGGGGAAGCCCTCGCCGTTGGGATAGCCGGCCTCGGCCATCAGCTGCTGGGCTCTCTCAATGTCCTCCTCCACGACCTTGCCGCTCTCCTCGTTGAAGTCCTTACCGGTTGCGGTGTTGGGGATTCCCGGAGGAATCAGGCCGTAGAGCGGGGTGAAGGTGCCGCCCAGGATCTCGCAGATCTGCTCGCGGTTGATGGCGATGTTGATGGCCTGACGGACGCGGGCGTCGGACACGGCCTCGCTTCTGCCGGAGAACACGAACACGCTGCTGACCAGGTAGGGAACATTGACGACCTCGTTGGGGTTGTCGTGGGTGTCGCCGATGTCGCTGGGAACGGTGATAGCCATATCCACCTCGCCGTTGACGAAAGCGGCCACGGCGGTCTGGGAGTCAGGGATGTAGTAGAACTCAATGGTCTCCACGCTGCCCAGCTCCTCGGGGGCGTAGTACTCGGGGTTGCGGACCACGACGACCTTCTCGTTCTGGCTGTAGCTCTCAAACTTCATGGGGCCATTGGTGACCACGTTGGCCACATCGGTGATGGACCAGGTGGCGGAGTCCCTGGGAACCTTGTCCTCGCGGACAGGATAGAAGGGGCTGAAGGTGGTCATCTGCACGAAGTAGGGCTGGGTGTGGGAGAGGGTGACCTCCAGGGTGGTGTCATCCAGCGCCTTGACGCCGAACTCCTCAATGGGCAGGTTGCCGGCGATGCAGTCGTCAAAGTTGACAATGGCGGTGAACAGGCTGGAGTAGGCAGGGGCCAGCGTGGGGTCCAGGTTGCGCTGCCAGCCGTACACGAAGTCAGCGGCGGTGACGGGCTGGCCGTCGCTCCACTTGGCGTCATCCCGCAGATTGAAGGTGTACACCAGGCCGTCCTCGCTGACGGTGTAGTCGGTGCAGATCTCGTTCTTCAGGCTGCCGTCCTCAGAGACGGTGAACAGGCCCCGGTAGGTGGCCTTGATGACCTGCTGGGGGGTGCCGGAGGTGCCGGTCTGGGGATCGACTCCGCCGGTGTCGCCGCTCAGAGCGACCCGCAGCGTGGTCTCGACGCTGGCATCGCCGCTGCCGTCGTCGGATGTCTGCTGATTGTTGGCGGCGGAGTTGTCGCCGGTGTTGCCAGCATTGTTGGCGCCGTTGCCGCCGCAGCCAGCCAGCATGCAAACAACCAGCGCAAGGGACAAGAGCATTTGCCAAGTTGTCTTCTTCATTTTCTTTCCTCCTGTTGTCAATTATAAATCACCGCTGGAAAGCGAGCGATTTACCGTGTGAAGCGCCCATCCGTCAGTTGACCACGTGACAGGCGACTTTTCTTCCGCCGTCCACTCCCTTGAGTACCGGCTTCTCCTCCGCGCAGATCTTCTGGGCGTAGGGGCAGCGGGTGCGGAAGGGACAGCCGCTGGGGGGATTGAGGGGGCTGGGGATCTCGCCCTCCAGGGCGATGCGCTTTCTGCGCTTGGCCACGTCCGGATCGGGAACCGGCACAGCCGAAAGAAGAGCCTTGGTGTAGGGGTGCAGGGGGTGGTGATAGATTTCGTTGCAGTCGCCGGTCTCCACGATGTTGCCCAGGTACATGACGCTGATGGTCTGGCTGATGTGCTTGACCATGCTGATGTCGTGGGCGATGAAGATGTAAGAGATGCCGCGCTCGTCCCGAAGCTGCTCCAGAAGGTTGATGATCTGGGCCTGGATGGAGACGTCCAGGGCGGAGATGGGCTCGTCGCAGATGATGAACTCGGGGTCCAGGGCCAGGGTGCGGGCAATGCCGATGCGCTGGCGCTGGCCGCCGGAGAACTCGTGGGGGAAGCGGCTGATGTGGTCCGGGTTCAGGCCCACGGTCTTGAGCAGCTGGGCCACCCGCTCCTTCCGCTCGGCGGGGGTGTAGAGCTTGTGGATGTGCATGGGCTCGGCGATGATCTCACCCACCGTCATCCGGGGGTCCAGGGAGGCGTAGGGGTCCTGGAAAATCATCTGCAGGTGCCGGCGGTACTTCATGAACTCCTTCTCGCTCTTGGCGGCGGTGATGTCCTCGCCGCGGAACTTGATGGTGCCGGAGGTGGGCTTGTACAGATGCACGATGGTGCGGCCCAGGGTGGTCTTGCCGCAGCCGGATTCGCCTACCAGGCCGAAGGTCTCGCCTTTCCGCACGTAGAAGCTGACGTTGTCCACGGCCTTCAGGACCTGTCTGCTGCCAAAAGCGCTGCGGCTAATGTCAAAATACTTGCAGAGATTGTTTACCTCAAGGATTCTTTCAGACATCGCTCTTCACCTCGCCTTTTTTCTGGTATAGCCAGCAGCTGCAGGTATGGCTCTCAGAGAACTGGGTCGTGAGAGGCGGCTTATCCCGGCAGACATACATGGCGTGCGCGCAGCGGTCCACGAAGGGACAGCCGGCGGGCGGCGCCAGCAGGTCCGGAGGCGAGCCGGGGATGGACTCCAGCTTGGTGTCGTCGTCATCGTCGAGGTTGTTGATGCTGTTGAGGAGGCCCCGGGTGTAGGGGTGCTTGGGCTCGTAGAAGATCTCCCGCTCGTTGCCCGCCTCCACGATCTTGCCGCCGTACATGATGATGATCTTGGTACACAGGGAGGCCACCACGCCCAGATCGTGGGTGATCATGATCACCGAGGTCTTGGACTCGTCGGACAGCTCCTTGATCAGATCCAGCACCTGGGCCTGGATGGTCACATCCAGAGCCGTGGTGGGCTCGTCGGCAATAATCAGCTTGGGATTGCAGGAGAGGGCGATGGCAATGATGATGCGCTGGCGCATACCGCCGGAGAACTCGTGGGGATACTGGCGGAAGCGGCGCTCCGGGCTGGGGATGCCCACCTTGGTCATCATCTCGATGGCCCTTTTCTTGGCCTCCGCCTTGCTCATGCCGAAGTGGTGCATGAGGGGCATGGTCATCTGGGTGCCGATGCGGAGGACCGGGTTGAGGTAGGTCATGGGGTCCTGGAAGATCATGCCGATCTCCTTGCAGCGGATCTTCTGCATCATCTGGTCGTGGGCCTTCAGCTCGCTCTTGGTCTTGAGCTTGGCGGGAGAGAGGTCCTTCCCCTCGAAGATGATCTCGCCGTTGGTGACCTTGCCGTTGTCCGCCAGAAGGCCCATGATGGAGAGCATGCTCACGCTCTTGCCGGAGCCGGACTCGCCCACGATGCCCAGGACCTCGCCCTGCTCAAAGCTCCAGGAGACATTCCGCACCGCTCTGACCGTACCGTTCTTGGAAGAGAACTCGGTACACAGATTCTTGACTTCTTAGGCAATACCGCACAGAAAAGTAGGCGCGATACTGCCAGAAGTGATATAATAAGACCATGGATAAACAGATGACAATGTCTGCGCTTAGTGATGAGTTGGCGCAGGTACGGACAAAGAAGAAAGAA
>CALWWH010000252.1 GCA_944385195.1 uncultured Oscillospiraceae bacterium
CCCAGGAGTGTCCCAACCTCGACGTCCGTATTCAGCTCTTCTTTAATTTCTCTTGCAAGGGCCTGTTGTGGCGTTTCGCCCGCTTCAATCTTCCCGCCGGGAAACTCCCACTGCCCCTTGAACTCGCCATAGCCCCTGGCCGTGGCAAAGATCTGCTCACCATCGCGGATCACTGCCGCAACCACTTTCACCGTTTTCAAGTTTCTTTACGCCTACTTTCTGGAATACTTCCTCAACGGGAGTCATGTCCGACGTTGGCGGAGTAAACGCAATAAAGCCTTCACAGCCTCTCGCAAGCAGCACTAGATGGCAAAGGTACGGGCCGCCTCCACAATCGTAGGTAACGGCTCATATTGGGATTCCATCCCGCTGCTCCGGTTTTTGGGTGTCAATACCGGTTAGCAAGAGTACAGGAGTCACCTGTCGGCTCCTGGATTCAAAGTGGTACTCCCTCAAATCTCTCGCATAGGCTTTTCCCTGGTCCACATGGACAGGCTCCACAGTACCATACTGCTTAAATTCCAGGACAATCACACGCTCCTTGCTAAGCAGGATGACATCGGAGCGCCTACCGGACTCATAAGGCAGGGCATATTCAAAGATAATCTGCAAGCCTGGATACTTGGCCTCAATTGCAGGGAGCTCTGCCTGGAGGACGTCAAAACAATCTCTCCACGCTCTCACCTGAGACTCTTCAAGCGGCAGGGTGTAAGACGCCTGAAAGGCGGACTTCATTCCATCAATCCATATCTTTTTATCCATGCCGATAAAGGCTTCCACCGGATTGTGGTAACAGCAGCGCGCCGTATCCATCGGAAGATTGGGAGCTGCTGGTACAGTTGACGCTGGAATGGCTGCCGTCGCTGCACCATCCCCACAAAGCCGCTTTGCCAACGCCAGCACCTGCGGAGAATTCTTGCCGCGCCATCCCATTTTACTCACAGGCATTACAAGTACTGCTATAATTTCTCATGAAACAAGATAACACAAACACAGGGAATTCGGCAAGTGAGGCAGCTTATTTCGCACATCGCAATCAGGAAAACTCGGGGCCACATTCTTTGTTTATAGGGTGTGAAAAGCCGATACGCCCGACTGGAAAAACACCTTGCTTCTCGACTTCATCAGAGGTGCAATACTTGCTGAAAACGGATGACCGCTACTGAGCTGAGGATTGACAGAGGCCGACGCAGGACGGTATGATAGGTGCGCGGAGACGCGGCTTCCGCAGCGAAAATCAGAGACCGCGACCCACAAAGGAGAGAGCAGCTATGGTTCATGAAATCTGCAAAGACGTCATTCTCCTGTCCCGGAAGGCAGAACCCGCCACGGCAGAGGACCTTCCCATCGCAAAAGATCTGCTGGACACGCTGATCCATCACAAGGACGGCTGTGCCGGCATGGCAGCTAACATGATTGGCGTAAACAAGCGCATCATCGCCTTCGACAACGCGGGTAGCTACCTGCTGATGTTCAATCCGGAGATCCTCCGCAAAACCGATCCCTACAACGCGGAGGAGGGCTGCCTCTCTCTGATCGGCACCCGCCCCGCCCGACGCTGGAAGACGATTCGCGTGCGCTGGCAAAATGAGAAATTTCAGCAGAGAATTCAGGTTTTCACCGGCTGGACCGCCCAGATCATTCAGCACGAGATCGATCATTGCGAGGGAATCATCATATGAAAAAATGCAGGATTACCGTGATGCGAATTATGCGCTACCCGGATCTGATGGCGCAGTATGAAAACCCTGTCTCCCACGCCTGTGACATGGAGGAGGGCCAGGTCTTTGTTGCCAACGGCTGGGAACGGCCGGAGGGCTTCTGCCCCAGCGCCTGGGACACGCTCTCGCCTTTTGTGTTGGCTCTGAGCCATGGCGGAGAAAACTTTTACGACGGTTGGATGAAGAATCCCAAGTCTGCCATGCTCTGCTGTAACGACGGCTTCCGTCCAGTGAGCTTTCTGGTAGAGGCGCTGGAGGAGGACGCGGAATGATGCAGCGCGTGTTGGTGATCGGCTGCCCCGGCGCGGGGAAGAGCACCTTTGCCCGGGCGCTGCGGGAGTGCACTGGTTTACCGCTGCACTATCTGGATCAGCTTTGGCATCGCCCGGACGGGACGAACATCTCCCCCGCGGCTTTCGACACCGCGCTGGCGCAGTTGCTGCACAACGAGCAGTGGATCATCGACGGCAACTACCTGCGTACGCTGGAGCTTCGCCTGCAGCGCTGCGACAGCGTGTTCCTGCTGGACTATCCGAAAGACGTCTGCCTGGCAGGTGCAGCAGCACGTATCGGCAAACCGCGTGAAGATCTGCCCTGGGTGGAACAGGAATTTGACCCGGAGTTCCGGCAATGGATCGAGAACTTCTCCCGGGACCAGCTGCCGGAGATCTACACGCTGCTCGGGAAATACCGTGACCGGGTCGAGGTGACGGTCTTCCACTCCCGGGCAGAGGCGGAAGACTGGCTGTGCAGGTGGAACACTGCACACAATTGAAGCACTTACTTTCTCCGGCCGCGGAAATCCTCCTCAATGGCATCCTTCCAATGCGCGTCAAGCGGGGCGCTGGCACGGACGGCGGACACAGCCCGGCTCAGTGCCTCATAATTGAGGCGGGTACCTCGGCTGTCACAGTGGTAATTGGCGGCGCGGTCGGGGTCGATGCCCAACCGGCCCGCAGTCTGCACGGCGTCAATGTTTGCACCAAGGAAGAGGAACTACCAGCCGTACTTCTCCTGCTGCCGCCGAATCAGCGCGCGTACCTCCTCCGCTGCGTAGCGGCGGCTGGCGTTCTCCATGCCGTCTGTAGTGATGACGAAGAGTGTATGCGCCGGTACATCCTCAGGGCGCGCGTATTTGTGAATGTTGCTGATGTGGTGAATGGCCCCACCGACGGCGTCCAGCAGAGCCGTACAGCCCCGGACAAAATACTCCCGCTGCGTCATGGGCCGAACCTTGCGCAGGCGCAGGCGATCATGGAGCACCTCCGCGCGATCATCGAAGAGGACGGTGGAGACCAGGGCTTCGCCAGGCGCTTTTTTCTGCTTCTGCAACATGGCGTTGAAGCCGCCGATCGTATCGCGCTCCAGCCCCTGCATGGAGCCGCTGCGGTCCAGAATGAAGACCAGTTCTGTCAGATTCTTTTTCATAATCAAATCCCCCTGTACTGTGCTTGTTTGTCTTACATACACAGTATAGGGGGATTGCCCTTTCCACGGGTCGCCCGGCAGGCGACATTGCGCTTACACCATGGCGAGCTGCCGGCGGAAGATCGTGCGGAAGACCAGCCTGGTAAGCGGGCCGCAGTAGAGCAGCTGCCAGAGCAGTGCCGCAGGCAGATTACAACCGAAGGTATGAATCCAGGCGCCGAAGCTGGGCGTTTTAAAGAGCAACGTAGCAATGAGGCTCATGGTGGGACACATGATGCTGACAATCATCACGGAAATGGCGTAGGTGATGAACTGCGGCCGGTCGGTGGGACGCATGAATCTGAAAGCAAGGCGGGTCGCCAGCTTCTCCACCACGAAGAATTCCAGCACAAAGGCGATCGGGAACATGAGGGGCAGCTCGTGCAGCGCCAACAAAAAGGTTCCATTCGTAACGCCCCCAGTGTTCAGGGCGACGTTGTAGACGATCATTCCGTAGACCATCCAAAGGGCCATCAGGGCGGTGAAGAAGATGCGCTGCAGTAAGGTTTTGGGCATTGGACGAAAACTCCTCTTTTTTGCGCAAAAAAGGAAAGCAGCAAAACTTCCCG
>CALWWH010000253.1 GCA_944385195.1 uncultured Oscillospiraceae bacterium
AGGAGCTGGTAAAACTGGGATGGTATCTGGGCTTCACAGGGGCAATCACCTTTAAAAATGCCCGCAAAGCCCCGGAGCTGCTGCAATGGGTGCCCCTGCAGCGCATTTTCATCGAAACCGACTGTCCCTACATGGCTCCGGAGCCCCATCGCGGCCACCGCAACGACAGCCGCTGGGTACCGTTGGTAGCCCAGCGCATTGCGCAGATCAAAGGCCTAGAGCCGGAATTGGTTGCAGAGGCGACAAAAAAGAACGGAATGTATTTTTTTAACATTGCATAACTTTCTGCAAATTGCTATACTGATAGAAAGAGAAAAGGAGTGAGCGCTATGATCAACCGCGCCGCGATCAAACAGCAGGCCAAGGCTATGCTGCTTCAAAATTATGGCTACGCCCTGGGCCTGATCCTGCTGTTTATTGTCCTGCTCGGCGCTTTGAGTGCCTTTAGCTTTGGCATTGCCGCTCTGGTGCTAACCGGACCGCTGACTGCCTGCCTGTTTTGGGGGCTTCTCAACCTCTATTTGGGCAACCCCGTCCGCATCGGCGATGCCTTTAACCGCGGTTTTGAAAACATCGGCCGCAAGATCGGCGGCTACCTGTGGATGATGCTCTTTACTTGGCTGTGGTCTCTGCTTTTCGTCATCCCCGGTATCATCAAGACCTATTCCTACTCCATGACGATGTATATTTTGGCGGACCTGCCCGAAATTGGCGCCAAAGACGCTCTCCGGCTATCCATGCGGATGATGCAGGGTCATAAATGGGAACTGTTTGTGATGCAGCTGTCCTTCCTGGGATGGATGATCCTCGGCTTGTTCACCTTCAATCTGCTGAACATTCTCTACACCATTCCCTATATGCAGCTGAGCAGCGCTGGCTTTTACGCCAGCGTCAAGCAGGACGCCATTGACCGCGGCATCCTGGTCCCGGCGGTGGTGCTGTAAGCGCCAGGATCCGTAAAACAGACCCCCGCTGTACGCAAGGTACAGCGGGGGTTTAGTGTTTTCAATTTTTTCCCGGCGCGGTTTTGTTATTGCCATAAGCAACGACAACGCGGCGGTTAGGTTCTGTGCCGGTGGAATAGGTACTGACACCGTCGTAATCTTGCAGCGCGGCATGAATGACGTGGCGCTCATAGGCGTTCATGGGCTCCATCGTCCAGTTACGGCGGTATTTGAGGACCTTGGCAGCGACTTTATAAGCCAGGCGCTCCAGGGGCTCCTCGCGTTTGTCGCGGTAGTGCTCCGCGTCGACGGTCACGCGCAGGTGACGGCTCTCGCCGCGGCCCACGGTATAGTTGACCAGGTGCTGCAAAGCGTCCAGGGTCTCGCCGCGGCGGCCAATGAGCATCCCCAGGTCTTCGCCGACCAGCTCGACATGATACTGCTCGGTATCGGTCTTGACAGCCTGAGCCTTAGCCACAGAGCCCATATGTGCCAGCAGGCCGTTGAGATAGGTTTCGATGCGCTCCTCCATGCTGCCGGGCTGGGGGGGCACATAGGCCGGCTTGGGAGGCTTAGGCGCCTTGTTCACAGGCTTGGGAGCGGGGGTCACAGCGGCCGGACGAGCCGTCTTCGGGCGGCGGTCGTTGCGCCGCGTCTCACGGCGCTGGCGATTTTCCTCCTCCCCGTGGGATGCAGGAACCTCAGGCTGAGACTGCGCAGCAGCTTCAATGGCAGCCTTAGCAGCGGCCTTGGCCGCTGCCATCTTTTCTTCCTCTGCCTTCTGACGCTCTGCCTGGCGCTTGACAAACTCAGAGGGCTTTACATTGCGGCTGGCAGAGGATAGGGCAGGGGCAGGGGTGGGCTCAGGTTCGGGCAAGTCCGGGAGCTCGTAGCTTACGCGGATCTTTGCAGGGACGGAGCCAATGCCGAAGAAACCGGATCGGGGTGTCTCCAGCACTTCCACAGAAACGCTGTCGCGATCCAGGCCCAGGCGTTCCAGGGCTGCTTCCGTGGCGGCGTCTATGGTCTTACCGGTGGATATGATCGATTTTTGCATGTCCGACTCCTTGCTTGTCAGTTCTCGTCAACAGCCTCAGGCGCTTGAACCTCAGTTTCCTCCTGAGTCTGCTCGCCATGGCTGCCATAACGGTTAGGATCATATGCGCGTCCGCGGGAATAGGGACGCTCCGGGGAGATCTCACCAGCCAGTGCCTTGCGGCGCTGCGCGGCAATCTCTTCCTGCTTTTGCTTCAGCTTTGCGCGCTCTTCCTCAGAGAGTTTTCCCTCCACAGTGGGCAAGGCCATGGCTTTCTCCTGATTTTTGCGCTTGCGCTTACTGGTGTTGGGGTTGACCATCACCTCGCCAGAGGCTTTAATCTCCTCGCGGCGGCGGGCGCGCTCAGCTTCCAGCGCCTCTTCCTCCGCGGCGCGGGCAGCCTTTTCGGCATCCTCAGCGTCATAGACCTTGCGGTAGCGGCGGGTCAGCCAAACCTCTTGAACCATGTTAAACACTGCCTGGGCGGTCCAGTATACAGAGATGCCGGCCGGCATGATAAAGCCGATATAGATGCTCATCAGAGGCATCATCCATAGCATCATCTTCATGCTGGAGTTCATAGAAGCAGCGACATTGTCCACTTTCCGGCCCTTGTCGTCGGTGGCAATAGAGCCGTTGAGCCAGTTAGAGAGCTTGCCGGTCAGGAAGTTCATGCCGCCGGAGATGATCGGGATCAGGAACAATCCAACGCTGCCCCAGGTCAGATCAGAGCCGTCAAACAGGACCTTCCAATCGGGGATCTGGCTGATATCCAGGCCCAAAAAGTTAAAATTGATATCAATGATACCGGGCGCAATGGCCTGAATCTCATTGAAATATTCGTGTACATAGCTGGCGTAAAAGACCTGCGGGAAGGCGCCGGAGGTATACTCATGACCGCGCTCAATGAGAAACTGGGTTACCTTGGTGACTTCGTCAGCAGACAGGCCCATCAGATAGGTCATGGGCTGCCGGACGATGCCGTAGAGCATGATCATCAGGATCAGGGGGATCAGTGTCCACAGACAGCCGCCAGTGGGGCTGACGCCCTCTTCCTTGTATAGCTTCTGGACTTCCTGCTGATATTTCAGCTGATCACCGCCATACTTGGCCTCCAGGGCCTTGACCTTTGGGGTCATACGGGTGGTCTTCATCATGCTCTTTTTGCTCTTCATGTTGATCGGCAGCATAATGAGCTTCAGAGCCAGGGAGAACAGGATCAGTGCAACGCCATAGTTCTGCACCAGCGCATAGAGCATGCGCAGGATCCACGCAAAGGGGATCAGAATAACGTTCATTTGTAATCCTCCGAATGAGGTATTAGGGCACCGGATCGTAGCGGTCGCCCTTGTAGAAAGGGTTGCAGCGGCAGATTCGCCGCAGAGCCATCCAGCCGCCCTTCCAGGCGCCGTATTTCTCAACGGCCTGCAGGGCATATGTGGAGCAGGTGGGGTAGAACCGGCAGCAGGGCTGCCGTTTGAGCGCTGAGAGATAGCGCTGATAGAAGCGGATGAGCCAAAGAAAGAACTTACGCATACTCTTGGCCCTCCCGCAGAAGCGATTGCCGCGCAGCCAATTTCAGCAGGGACTTTTCCAGCTCTGCGTAATTGGCATTGACAGCGTGCCCTCGCGCAACGATGACCAAATTGTATCCCTGGCGGAACTCAGACTCGTGCAGGCGGTAGCACTCCCGCAGCCGGCGGCGCAGCTGATTGCGCACCACAGCATGCCCCAGCTTGGCGCTGACGGTCAGCCCCAGGTAATTTTCCCGGGAGCCGTTGGGCCGGCAATAGAGAACCAGGTTTCGGTCAGATACAGACTGTCCCTTCTGATACAGCCGCCGGAATTGGCGATTGCCCTTCAAGGATCGGGAAAACTGCACCTTTGGCACCTCCTGAACGATTTTCTGATAAAACGGATGGGGCGAACAGATTCACTCCATTCACCCCACGCACAGCTAAAGATACCTGTACAAGCGTACACTGTATCTTTAGATTGAATCCCGATATTGACGGATCAATGGGTCAGTCTGGCTCTGCCCTTGGCACGACGGCGGGCGAGAACCTTGCGGCCATTTCTGGTGGACATTCTCTTACGGAAGCCATGCTCCTTGGAACGCTGACGCTTCTTGGGCTGATAGGTACGTTTCATTGTGTGGACACCTCCTGCTTGTCATAGTCAGCAGACGGCTCAGCAGCCGCCGCATTTGGCACACCCCATCTATAGGGCGGATACTCGGATATTATACTCTAAAAAAACGCAGCCTGTCAACCTATTTTTTCTGATTTTACAATAAATTTGAGCATTTTTTGTCTTGTGGGAGGGACAGGTATAAAATACCATATATTGTAGATCCACAGGGCATCTGTCCCCTGCGGAAGGATCGGCAAATCCGCAGCCCCTTTTCGCTGAACAGTTTCAAAATCCCCAGTATTTGCGTCTGTGCGCCGTGGAAGTCAAATAGCGTGTTCCCCCATAGCAAAAAAGTATTTTTCGCTCTGAACGAAAATCAGTGATTTCTGAGCCATCTCCCTTCTTGCATCCCCTCTGATTTTATGTTATAATCTACAGTGACCAAATTTGTGCCATTTGACACAAAGCGGACGAAAAAATCACGGTTTGAAAGGAGCGTTTTATGTACTCCGCGACCTATCTATGGGCTAAGATTATCCCCTGGCTTGAAAACCGCTTGTCTGAGCCGCTGGTGTCCTCCTGGTTTGAAGATGCTGAAGCGATGAGCTTCGATGACCCGGTCCTGACTCTCTATACCCCATCAGAATTTAACAAAGACGCCATCGAGCGCTGCTGCAGCGACTACATCGCCGAGGCCGGCCGCGAGTTATTTGGCCAGGAGCTGAAACTGGTGGTCACCTGTGAAAAATCCTCCGCCGACAGCCCCCGCGGCGATCTGATTGACACGAATCAGCAATTTACCTTTGATACCTTCATCGTCGGCAGCTCCAACCAGTTTGCCCATGCGGTAGCCCTGGCAGTCTCCCGGGAGCCGGGGCAGATTTACAACCCGCTTTTTATCTACGGTCCTTCGGGGCTTGGCAAAACGCACCTGCTCTATGCCATCGCCAACGAGCTGCGCAAGGCGCACCCGGGCTTCAATATCGTCTACAAAAAAGGCGATGAATTTACCAACGAGCTCATCACCGCCCTGCAGGAGGGCAAAAACACGGAGTTTCGCAACACCTACCGCAATGCGGATATCCTGCTGATCGACGATATCCAGTTTATTGCTGGCAAGGAGCGGACAGAAGAGGAATTTTTCCACACCTTCAACACGCTCTTTGAGCAGAAAAAGCAGATTGTCCTGACCTCCGACCGTCCCCCCAGGGAAATTCTCCGTCTGACAGACCGGCTGGTCACCCGCTTTGAGTGGGGTATGCTGGCAGACGTGCAGCCTCCGGACTACGAAACACGCATGGCCATCATTCGAAACAAATGCCGCGCCCTGGCTCTGGAGCTGCCAGATGATGTAGTGGATTACATCGCCACCAACATCACTTCCAACGTCCGCCAGATCGAGGGCAGCGTCCGTAAGCTGCAAGCCCATGTCCGCATGGGCGATTTTCAGCTGACCGTCAGCAACGTGGCAAAGGTCATTCGAGATATGTACACCACCAGCAGCGAGGCCATGCCGACGCCGGATCTGATCATCAGCCAGGTGGCGCTCTACTACGGTGTAGACGAGGCCGCCATTCGGGGAAAGCACCGGGGCCGCAACGTCCTTGACGCCCGTCAGATGGCAATGTATATGATCCGCTCCATGACCAACCTCTCCCTGCCGGACATCGGGAAGGCCTTCGACAAGAACCATACCACGGTGCTGCACTCCATCAAACAAGTGGAAGAGGCCCTGGCAGAGGGCAAATTTGCCGATGTCGTGCGGGATATTACAACAAATATCAACGATAAACTCTGAGGGACGGCTTTCCCCGCTCCTTTTATCCAAGGGCGGTCCGGGGCGCAGAAAAAGAGGAGTTATGCACACAGCCCCTGTGCAATGCACAAGCAAAGCCTGTGCAAACGCTTCCACCTTTCGCTCTCCCAACCCCCCTGTGCAAAACCGGGATCTTTTTTCCACAGCCCCTGTGCACACAAAAGCCGCACCACTTCGACCTTTTCCCCGCTTTTGCACATATCGCCCCTATTACGACTACTACTGTTTAAAATATAACTGCTATCTATTTCTACTTCGTAGAAATAGCGTCCGATGACAGGAGGCTACCAAATGAAATTCTACTGCGATAAATCCCAGCTCATCAGCGCCATCTCCACAGCCGCCCTGGCTGTGGCACAGCGCAGCGCAATTCCCGCCCTGGAGGGCATTTGCCTGCAAGCTGGGATGAAATTGACGCTCACTGGCTATAATCTTGAGACGGCTATTTCCGTGGAGATCCCTGCCGAGATTACCGAGCCCGGCACTTGTGTTATGCCCTCTCCCCTCTTTGGCGAGATTATCCGCAAACTGCCGGATGACGATGTCAATATTACCGTCGATGACAACCTCAAGGTCAGTATCCGCAGCGGCATCAGTTTTTTCCAGATTATGGCAAGCTCTGCCGAAGACTATCCCGAGCTGCCGGAAGTGGAGACGGCCGACGCCGTGTGCATCAGCCAGAGGACGCTGCGCAGCATGATCAGCGGCGGCGCGTTTTGCGTCAGTACCGTCCTGGCCCGTCCCATTCTCACCGGCTGTGCCGTTGAGCTGGAGGGCCAGACGCTGACCCTTGTCTCCGTGGACGGCTACCGTCTGGCCATGCGCCAGGAGCCGATTGAGAACCCTGACAACCGGAGCATGAAGTTTGTCATTCCCGCCGCCAGCCTCCGGGAGGTGGAGCGGATCTTAAAAGACAGCGATGATCCGGTCTACTTTACCCTGGGCAGCAAACATATCCTCTTTGAAAATGACCAGGTCCGTCTGATCTGCCGCCTGCTGGATGGCGAGTTCATGGATTGGCGCCGGGTGATCCCCAAGGACCAGCCTATTCGCTTGACTGCCAACGTCAAGGAGCTGACCAGCTGCGTTGAGCGCATGGCGCTGATCACTTCTGAGAAGGTTAAAAATCCTGTTCGCTGTTATTTTGGACAGAACGAAGTCGATTTTCGAACTTCTGCTGCCATGGGTATGGCCCATGATATCTGTACTCTGGCCGGGGATGGCAATGGCCTCGAGATTGGGTTTAACTGTAAGTTCCTGCTGGATGCGCTGAAGGCAATCCCTACCCCGGAGGTGAGCCTCGAACTCTCCAACGGCTTGAGCCCCATGTTGATGGTTCCCTGCGAGGGAGCGCAGAGCTTTCTCTATATGATTTTGCCGGTGCGTCTGAAAGCGGAGGTCAACGCAGAATGAAAGTCAGTGTCAAACCAAAATATACCATTGAACCGGAGAATATTCCCATACGAACGGAGTTTATCAAACTGGATAGTTTTTTGAAGTTTTGCAATGCTGTAGAGACCGGCGCCATGGGAAAACAAGTAGTTCAAGGCGGCGAGGTCAAGGTCAATGGCTTTGTCTGCACCATGCGCGGCAAGAAATTGCGGCCAGGCGATATTGTGTCCTTTGCCGGCCAGAACTGGAGAGTTACCGCCGATGAGGCTTGAGCGCCTTGCAGTGTGGGGCTTTCGCAATTACGAGCAGCTGCGGCTGGACTGCTGTCCGGGGGTCAATCTGATTGTAGGTGACAACGCCCAGGGAAAGACAAACCTTTTGGAAGCCATTGGGTATCTGTCCACGTTTGGCAGCTTCCGCACCCGAAAGGAGTCGGAGTTGATTTGTTTTGGCCATGAATACGCCGAGCTGGAGGGGGCGATTCGCACCGAGCAGCGGGAGCTGACCCTCCGGGCCCTGCTCTTTGCCGGCAGCAAGCGGCGGCAGCTATTTTGCAACGGGGTGAAGAAAAAGACCGCAGAAGAGCTGCGCGGCAGCTTTACGACGGTGCTCTTCTGCCCTGAGGATTTACAGATTCTGCGGGCAGGCGGAGCCGTTCGCCGCCGCTTCATTGACGTTGCTCTGGCCCAGCTGCGGCCGGGCTATGGAGCTGCGCTGGGGGAATACCACCGCTTATTAGAGCATAAGAGCCGGATTTTAAAGGATCGCTTGACGTATCCGTCTCTGATGCAGACGCTCCCGGATTTCAACGAGCGCATGGCCCAGCAGGGCGCGGTCATCATCTCCTACCGGGCCAAGTATCTGCGCCAGCTGGGGTTGTTGGCGGGGGGCTTTCATACGCAGTTTTCCGGGCAAAAAGAGACGCTAACACTGGACTACCGCACCGTCTCGACGGTGTGTGACCCCTTT
>CALWWH010000254.1 GCA_944385195.1 uncultured Oscillospiraceae bacterium
CCGCGAAATACTGCAGCAGCGTACTGCCCCCGGAGAACAGGGAGCTGAGGGCCACGCCTGCCAGCACCAGTCCGGCCGGGCCGATGTCCCGCCGGAGGCAGGAGATGGCGATGACCGCCACGGGGGAGATGGAGCCGCCCACAAAGGCGCACAGCGTCACCAGAAAGGGACTGGTGATGGTGACGGCGGAGGAGGCGGAGGCGGAGTTGACGGACCCGCCGGCCAGGGCCACGATGCCCACCGCCGCGCCGAAGGCCGCTCCCTGGGACACGCCCAGGGTAGAAGCGGAGGCCAGAGGGTTTTGCAGCACGCATTGCATCACCGCGCCGGAGGCGGCCAGGATACCGCCCACCAGGATGCCGGAGGCCACCCGGGGCAGCCGGATGCCCAGCAGCACGGCCCGGGACTGCTGGCCGCCTCCGCCCAAAAGCGTTCTCAGAATCTCCCCCAGAGAGAGATGGATGGAACCCACCCCTGCGGCATAGAGTGCGACGACCACAGTGGCGGCAGCCGCCGCCAGCAGGGCCAGGCGTTTTTTTCGGGTATAGGCCCGGTAGGCCTCCAGCTGGAAACGATTGTCCCGGCCCATACTCACGCTCCCAGCTCCACGGCCTGATAGCCGTATCCGGAGGCATTGAGGGTGTCCAGATAGTCCGCCTGCCCCAGGAAGAGTCCGAAGATCTCGGCGGCCTTTTCCTCGATGTTCACATCGGAGAAGGCTTCGGGATAGAGGAGCTGTCCCACCCAGTAGGCGCTCACCAGGGGAATCTCCACATTGGTGGAGTGCCAGGTGGAGTTGGGCCACTGGTACAGCTGCCCGGTCTGCACGGCCTTGAGCTGCTGGAAGAAAGCGGGATCAGCGGCGTAGTCCGCCTGTATCAGTTCCATGCTGCTGGCGTCGAAAAAGAGAATGTCCGGATTCCAGGAGAGGATTTGCTCCCGGTCCACCAGCAGCCCGCCCACGGTGTCCGAAATACCCAGGGCGGCGTCCCGGGCGGAGAGGACCTGGAACACGGGATAGTTGGCATAGACTCCGTCGATGCTGTGGCTGCCCTTGAAGGTAGCGCCGGCACCCAGCACCAGAGGCTTTTCCGCGCCGGGGATTTCAGCGGTGCGGGAAGCCAGATCCGCCAGAGAGTCCCGGATACAGGCGATCAGCTCCTCCGCCCGCTGCTCCGCGCCGCACACCTGTGCCACCAGGCGCAGCGCATCGTCGTAGGCTTCGCTGAAAAGGGGGGGAGAGGCCACTGCCACCGTGGGGATACCGGTCTGGCTCTGAATGTCGTCGGCGGTGTCGGCGTCATAGGTGCAGATCACCACGTCCGCGCCGCTGGCCAGGATCTCCTCGGCGTACCATTCCCCGGCGCCCAGGGAGTCGTTGCCCACGTTGGGCAGGTCCTGCCAGAGCGCTCTGTTGACATAGGCGTAAGCCATGAGGGGGTTGTCGGTGTGCTCGCACTGGGGGACTGCCGCCACCTTGTCTGCAAGACCAAGGTAGGCGACCAGGCGGGGGGCGTTGCCCAAAGGAACAATGCGCTCCACCTGGTCGGGGACGGTTACCGTGCGGCCGCAGCTGTCGGTGATGATGCGGCCGGAGGATTCTTCGGAGGATTCAGCGCTCCCACAGGCAGTGAGGGTCAGACACAGCGCCAAGAGCACGGGGAAGAGGCGAAGGGTCCGTTTCATAAATAAAATACCTCGCTTTTCTGAATTTGGGCGGCGAAAAAGAAAAAGGCATATGGCTTTTCGCCATATGCCTTGGACATACGATTGCAGAAAAATTGCAGAAAAGATGTCAGCGCCGGAATTTGGGCGGCTTCGGCCCCCCGCGTCCGCATGGTGCGGACCATTGAGGAAAGTATACCCGATTCCGGGGAATTTGTCAAGCTGCCTGCCTTCGGAACTCGCTTTACGCCGGGTCCGGCGCGGACAGGGCACGGCAGATGTTGAGAATGTGGTCGCCGATGCGCTCGAAGTCCGTGAGCATCTCGGAATAGAGGATACATGTCTCACCGGAGCAGACTCCCTGCTGGAGCCGGTCCAGCTGGTGGCCGCGGAAGGAGACGGTCATGTCGTCGATACGCTGCTCCGCGGCGGCGGCGGCCGTCAATTGCTGGGCAGTGACAGGCTGGAAGCTGCCGGGGACCTCCATGGCCTGCAGCGCGGTGCTGCGCATCTCACGGATTTCCTGGATGGCGTTTTCAGAGAAGGTCAGCTGCTGCTGCTCCAGTATCTGGGTGTACTGGCAGATGTTCAGCGCATGGTCGCCGATTCGCTCCAGATCACCGGAGATTTTCAGATAAGCGCTGATGAGGGCGGAGTCCTGAGGGTTTGTTTCATAGGTGATGACTTGGGAAATGTACTTGGTGATCTCCCGGTTCAAAAAGTCGATGTAGTCCTCTGTTTTTTCCACAGCAGGAAGGCGGGCGGAGCGCGCCTCCAAAACCGCCTGGAAGCTCTCGTCCACATTTTGCCGCACCATGGCGGCCATGCGGTCCAGCTCCATGCGGATGCCGTTGATGACGATGGCGGAATTGCCCATCTGGGACTCCGGCAGGACGCCCAGCGGTTTGATGTACTGAAGGGCCATGGCTCCGCCTTTTTCAGAGGGCTTCTCCGGCAGGATCCGGGTGACTGCCCGGGCCAGCTGCGTGCCGAAGGGCAGCAGGAGCAGCGTGGTGACGATGTTAAACAAGGTGTGCATATTTGCGATCTGAGCGGCGGGCTTGTCGGGCGTGAAGCCCTCCACAAAGGCGGTCAGAGGCGTGGTCATGCACAAAACGGTAAAAATGGTGGTGCCGATGATGTTGAAAAGGAGATGGATGATGGTTGTCCGCTTGGCGTTGCGGCTGGTGCCGATGGAAGCCAGTACCGCAGTGATGCAGGTGCCGATGTTCTGGCCGAAGAGCACGTATACAGCGCTGGAAAGGCCGATGAGGCCGCTGCTGGCCAGTGCCTGCAGGATACCGACGGAGGCGGAGGAGGACTGGATGATGGCAGTGAAAATCGTGCCGGCCAGGATGCCCAGCACGGGATTGCTGAAGCGTGTCATCAGGTCGATGAAGGCCTGGGATTCCCGCAGAGGCAGCATGGCGGTGCTCATCATCTCCATGCCCAGGAAGAGAACGCCCAGGCCCGCAATGATCTGACCGTAATGATGGAATGCGGCCCGCTTCAAAAAGACCACCATGGTAACGCCCACAAAGGCGAACAGGGGAGCCATGGCGCCCACGTCCAGGGCGATGAGCTGGCCGGTGATGGTGGTGCCGATGTTGGCGCCCATGATGATCCACACCGCCTGCTGCAGCGTCATCATGCCGGAGTTGACAAAGCCCACCACCATCACCGTGGTGGCGGAGGAGGATTGGATGACGGCGGTGATGCCCGCGCCCACAGCCACGCCCAGAAAGCGGTTGGCGGTGAGCCGCTCCAGGATGCGCTTCATGCGGTTGCCGGCGGCACTCTCCAGGCCGCTGCTCATCATCTGCATGCCGTAGAGGAACAGGGCCAATCCGCCCAGAAGGCTCAAAACAGATTCCAGATTCATGGTAAGATCCTCTCTTCCCTAACATGGCGGTAGAAATACACCGCGCAAAAAAGGAACGACCCCCAGTCTGCTGCGGCCGTGAGTCTTTCCTTAAATTAATTGTAGAAAAAAGGAAAAGGCGTGTCAAGACGGCAGGTGCCGCCTGCGCTGTTCTTGACAAAATCTTAATACCCGGGCGGACAAAAGGAGAGAGCGGCGCTAGGCCGCCCTCTCCTCTCCAAGCAGGATCGTTACAGGGACTTCTCGTAGGACTCGATCATCTTCTTGAACGTTTGACCCGTACGACTATCGTCGGCGACAGCTATTGCGGCGACTGCGTTTTCGCTTGGCTTCTCGCTTGCACCAATGATGTTACCTGCGCGAACTCTGAGATTTGCCAGATACTTTTCCGTGACTTCACCGGTGAATATCTTTATTTGGAGCTGCATCGTCGTTTCATCGACCATGGTGGCAAAGATCCTGTCGATGAACTTGTCCACGAAATCTTTGTTGACGACACCCTTTACTGCATCCCGCTCAGCTTCCTTCAGCACCTGGCGAATGGTATCAAGGTGCTTTTTCAAATCATCGGCAGACTCGCGCTGGGCATATAGTTCGGCCAGCAGTTCTCTTGCTGTGTCTATTTCAGCAGTACACTGCTTGTTCATAGACAGGAAATCCCGGTCGCTCATTTCTCCGGTGGCGGCGAGCTGGAGCAGCTTCTGCTTCTTCTTTTCCGTCAGTTCAATGATTTGCTCCTGTTCTTGAATTTGCTCAGTGATCCCACCGCTGCCTGCCAGACTGGTATACAGTTCCATGTATCGCGCAATCTGAGCTTTTGCATCTGCCTCGGTATCCCTCAACACTTCCAGCAGGAGAGGCTTTATCTCGCTTTCGTACACTGCAAAGGACGGACAGGAGTCGCTTCCGTTTTTGATTTTGCCGGAACATACCCATTTACTGTTTTTGTTGCCGGAGCGGTCGACCGTGTCACGTCGATAGTAGGCCGCACCGCAATGGGTACAGTATAGTTTTCCGGTCAGAAGGTTTGCATGGTTGCTGATTCCCTGGCGTGCTTTTACATCCTCGCTGCGCTTTTTCAGCACGGCATTGGCCTGATCCCAAATTTCTTCCGTTACGATTGCGGGGACAATTTCTCCTGTTTCATCCTTGAACATGACCCATTCCTCCGGTGGGAGGAACTTCTGCTTTTTGGTGAACATATCCACGACCTTGACCTTGTTCCCCACATAGTAGCCTTTGTACTTGGGATTTGCGATCATGTTGGACATGGTGGTATGGGCGATTTTGTTGCCATTATGATTGCGGTAGCCCTTATCCCAGAAGATCGTTTCAAGCTGTTTCATGGAGTATTCGCCGGTAGCATAGCGCTCGAAGAGTTCGCGGACCATTGGTGCTTCGGTTTCGTCGATGACCAGTTTTCCATCAGCTTTTGTATATCCGAAGATGCGGCTGTTGCCAAGCACCACGTTGGATTTGATCGCCTGCTGATGACCGAACTTCACGCGGCTCGAGAGCTTGCGCAACTCGTCCTGCGCGATGGAGGACATGATGGACAGACGTAATTCTGAGTCCTCGTCGAATGTATTGATGTTATCATTCTGGAAGAACACACCGACGCCGTATCCGAGAAGTTGCCGTGTGAATCGAATGGAATCCAGTGTGTTTCGTGCAAATCTTGAGATTTCTTTGGTGATCACCAAATCGAATTTGTCCATAGCCGCATCGTCAATCATGCGATTGAAGTTCTCACGCTTCTTTGTAGAAATGCCAGAGAGGCCTTCATCAATGTACCCAGGGACGAATGTCCAGGTCAAATTTTTTCTAATAAGATCCTCGTAGTAGGCAATCTGGTTTCCAAGCGAGTTGAGCTGCTCATCACTCTCGGACGATACTCGGGCATAGTAGGTCACCCGCAACGGGATATCGTAAATAGAACGTGTCTTGAGCATCATTCGGATGGTGTGGATGTCCATGACTCCGCCTCCTTGTTTTTCGTTTTATCATTATCATAATCAATATATCATTTCTGTATGAATAAAGCAATATGAATTTCGAAAAAGGGGGAGCATCGTGTGTGATGCTCCCCGAGAAAACTATTTAGTGGTGGACGGCGCTAACCCGTTGATCAGATTTTTCATACGATTTCGTTCTGTTTCCGTGATCAAGCCCTTTTCGAACAGCGTCTGGTTGTAATAGTGAAGCCAGATCTGTTCCGCCGCATGTCTCTTTTTCTGTTCCAGTGATTGGATGTGTTGCGCAGTCACTGCCGCCCACCTCCTTTGCTGTAAAAATTATTGCCCCGACAGGAAAGAAAAATACAGGTCTTGAGTAACACCTCTTTCTGAAAATGAGAAAGGCAGCAGACTGTTACATGGTCTGCTGCCAGGTTTGTGTTTGTTCGTTTGTGTGATCGTCCGGTTCTGTTGCGGACTTGTGTCTGTTTGCTGCAATGACCGCTCCAGCCACCAGGCCAATTGCCGCGCCGAGATTTTGCGCCGCAGTCTTGGCCTCCATCTTACGGCACCGTTCCTCCGGATCATCGCTGTCGGCATCCATGGCACTCAATCCAGCAAGAACAGATGCCGCACCAATTCCCACAGCACCAGAATGATGGTGGGCAGATACATCTGCAGCTGGATTCGACTCGCGAACCTTTTCACGGAATCGCTCGCCCTGGAGAGTTCGGTAGAATACTCCTCGCTGGCTCTCCCAACCTGTTTCCCGAACTCCTTCAGCGCCACTTCCTGATCCCGCTGCATCCTGTTCAGAGTGCGCTCCGCGCTGTTCTCCATCTGCTTCCAGCGTTCGGTGCTGCTCTCGGTCAATTTTTGCACCTCCAACTGCATCTCGGAGATTGCTGTTCTGTGCTGCGCCATCAAAGCTTGCACCTGTGCTTTGAGCTTTGCGTCCATCTGCTCGTCCGTGAGCAGATGCTCCACACTCTCCTGGAGCTGCAGAACGGACTGTCCGGTCAGCTCCACTGCGTTGGTCAGGCCTGTCCAGTTCTCCTCTGTCAGCGTGACTGCTTTCTGGATATTTCCAGCCTTGTCTATATTGTGGCTCAGAGCCGTTTGCTGCATAGCTTTCATATCCGCCATGCTGGGTCGTGTATTGCTGCGCTCGAATGTAGAATTCATATTCCATGTTCTCCTTTAAATATTTTTCATCGTGTAAACGAAAATCCCGACAGCTTTTGCCGTCGGGTGTGGTGTAGGTGATATTCGCGCGACTATCCGTCCACTTGACCTGATAGCCCTCGCTCTGCATCAGTTCAATGAACTGCTCCTTGTTGACGGCATATTTCATGCACTCGTCGATCTGAATGGCGAGAGCCACCTTCCAGCTCTCGCCGCGCATCGCCGCGTGATACTCCGCCTGCCTGATTCCCGAGGTCTGTTGCTTCTTCGGCTGGCAAATGGACAGGCCGTGACGCATACAGATCTCATCTGAGAATTTTCGGAGCTGCGTCAGATCGTCTTTTTCGAAATGCAGTTTCCTGCCGTTTTCAAAACTGACCGAGTTGATAATGAAGTGGGAATGGATGTGCTCCGCATCGGTATGTGTTGCAACGATGACTTCGTAGTCCTTCCACTGCTGCGCCAACTCCAGAGCAACGGCGTGTGCTTTCTCCGGTGTGATATTTTCATCCGGGTGGAAGGACTGCACGAAATGAAAATACATTTTGCCGTCACACTTGCCGTACTGAAGTTTGGTGCTGATGAACTGTGTGTAGCAGATCTCGGGCTGGCAGTTGACACCTGTAACCAATTGCCGGCCTTCGAACTCGGTCTTCTTCTCCTGCATGACGTAGTCCAATGCAGCAGACAGTCCGGCGCGGCATTGTCCTTTCGGACGGTTGATGGGTGTGACCGTTGCCATGGTTCACACCTTCCTCTCCAGAACCTCTTTCAGCAGTTTCTGAATCTCCAGATAGAGCTCATAGGTTTCACCAACATTAACGGAACTGATCCTGCCCATGTTTGCCAGTGTGATGAGCTGATTGAGATTCGTTCCCTGCCGCCGCAACGCACGGGCGCAGTCATCGAAACCGTTGATGTGTACGATCTCTTTCCCGACGGCGCATGTCGTCAGGTACTTTGTCAGATCCATCCCCGCGGACTTTGCGTTCCGCCGGATGAGCTCTGCGTCACCTTCCGTGACACGGAAGGTCAATGAAACTGGTTTTGTGCGGTTGACTTTTTTCTTCAAATGAATACCTCCGTGATAAAGTGGGTCCGGGCTTCTGCCCGGAAAGGAGATGCCGAAGGCAGTACGCCGCCGCCCGACCGGGCGGTGGTGGACAGCCAAAGGCGATGCTCGCTGTCGTCCTCACGGACGACACATCCCTCGCTCCGCCGCAAGCGGCAAAGCTCGTTCGTTCTGTCGTTCGCCCTCTTCCCACCGAAACCGCTCTCGCTGGGTTTCGGCGGGAGCCCGGTTATGGGAGGGAATTTTTCCTCTCTGCCGTAACCTCCACCGTTTCGCCGAACGTGGCGGAAAATCGGGGCAGATTTCGCGGTAGAGTGTTTAACCCGGCAGAGGCGGAAACAGCCGACAAATCGCCTTCTGTGGCCTCACAAGGGTCGATAGGGTCAACCCCCGGCGTGTCGACACTTTCGGCACGGTGCAGCTCGACGATGCGCTTTCCGTTGCTGCGGCGCAGACAGGCGGTAACACCGATTTGCCTTAGGGTTGCAAGGCTTTCAGAGAGCAACCGCGCTGCTTTCTTCGGTGTAATCCCCAGCGTTCCGTCAGGGTCGATCTCTTCAGCGAACTCCGTGGGAGTGCCGATGTACTCGGTACGGTTCGACATGAATGCAGAGATGGCGGCAGGGATGCTTCCGCCGGGAGTGACCTTGCTGTCACAGATGAGCTGCCACACATTATCCTTGTTCCGTTCCAACTCTATCTCTCTGTATTCAATATCACGACCAATGCAGGAGAGTTTCGCACGACCACTGCCGCGCTTGTCCTCCACCAGTGTGAAACTGGAATCCACCGCACCGCTGATGGCGGTGGTACCGGAGATGCGGTTGAACACATCTTCATCACCCTCCTTGCGCAGATGGTGAACGAGCAGGATGGCAATGCCGTGCTGATCTGCAATGCGCTTGAGCAGAGAAAGGTCACGGTAGTCGTTGGCATAGGCGTTATCATTTTTCACGCTGCGCACTTTCTGCAACGTGTCAATGATGATCAGAACCGTGTCCGGATATTCTTTGAGGAACTGGGTGAGCTGCTGCTCCAGACCTTTCTCCAGGATGTTGCTTTCGGTGCAGAAGCGAACGCTGGACGGGACCTCGTCCGTGATACTGAAGAGCCGGTTCTGGATGCGGCGTGTGGAATCTTCAAGGCAGAGGTAGAGCGTGGTGCCCTGCTTTGTCTGGAGATTCCAAACGGGTTCTCCCTTGGCAATGGTGGTTGCCAGCCAAAGCGCAAGCCAGGATTTCCCCACCTTCGGTGCGCCGGCCAGAATGTGCAGACCCTGTGAGATGAGCGAGTCCACCACAAAGTTCAGTGGCTCCATGGGGATGCTCATCAGGGTTTCACCGTCGATGGTGTTGAGGGGTTGGATGTTGCTTTTGTACATATGGTATACCTCCTTAAAAGAAATAGAATACTGACCTCGCTGAAAAAAGTGGGGCCAGTATCTTTATTGCATCTGAACGATTTTGTGATATGATGTAGCTGTGTAGATTATGGGGGTTGCGCTTCTGTCAGAATGAAAACGGAGGTGATACGATGCCGCAAACTAAATACCGGATCTATGAACTCTCAGCCAGAACGCTTATGAGCTATGCCAGAGAGGAAAATGGTGTATACACATTTCAGTTGAACCGTACTGCAACGGACCACTGTATGATCCCCGGCGCAAAACACGAGCAGGATGACTGTGCCATGTTCTTTCAGCTGATGTGTCAGCTCCGCGGCGACCGCTACCGGGAACGCGAAGGAGAGGGAATGGTCACCGACCTTGCGGACGTGATCTTCTACATGGACTTCTCCGGCATCTTTGACCGCCGGGGCAGCAACCGCACGCAGCAGATTCGCCGGGAGAAAGCGAAAGACATGTTCCGCCCTGAAGGTGTGACGCTGGACTTCGGCAGCGGTCTCCACCGCTACGTCAGCTTTGAACGCTCAGCCAGCATGAGCCGCCAGTCCAGGCTGTCGTTTATTCGTGCTGACCTGTATGCAATCATGCGCCAGCGTATCATGCTGGACATGACCTTGGATCGTTGCAAACTCAGTAAACTCTACGCCTACAACGGTTTGATGTTTTCCTCCGGCACACGGGTGGATGGAATCCGAATCGACAAGCCCCACCGCGTGATCGTCGTGGATAATCCCAAGAAGCTCATGCAACGAGTGCCTGTCATTACCGTGGTGGAGGGGGATAAGTGCGGAAAATATTATCGTGAGGAAACGATCGAAGATATCAACATCACTTGCTTTGACGGCGTTGGGTTGATCTCAAAGGAGTACGCAGAGACAGTAGATAAAGCGTACTGTGGGCGACACTGTCACACCTCTTTCCAGATTCGTCTGCCCTACATCAAAGGAATGCTCCACCAGGTTGACTTCAAAGATTTCTTGAAGCGTTCCGGAACGCAGGTCATTCAGGACATTTGGGGCATCAATCACTCAGTCCAGAATGTAGATATCATTCTGACCCGTAGCCAGTTCAAAGCAGACCGCTGGCTCCAGGAAAACGATATGAGCTGGAAGGACTATTGGAAAGCGTTTCGTAAATACCGGCACGCCCTGTATATCACCAACACGAATAAGGAACATGCTGAATCCCTTGTTGCGTTGAACTATCAATTTCTGTCCACGGTATCCATTCAGCCAGAGGAATTTCGCCCCGCCGATCTTCCCGACGGTTGGAACTGCAGCCCGGAAACAGATAAGCGGCAATGGCTGACCAAGGCGACCGAGACTGCTTACTACAATTTCTGTGCCAACAGTTATTTCCGCAAAAAGTATTTTTTGGACGGCCTGAGTCAACCGCGCAAAAGCCGCGCGTACATTCTTGCCGCAGTACTGAACAAAAATCCACGATTCATCAACGAACCCATTTACACCGATGCTCTGGAAACACAGGCGAAAACGCTGTTGAAGAATTACGCCATCGGTCACCTATTGGTGCCGGGAGATAATCGATTCCTCTCCGGCGATTTGCTGGAACTGCTGCGCCAGTTGATGTCTCCCCGCGTGTTTCAGATGCCCGCAGAGCGTGTGTTTTGTGATGCCGTCACTGTAGATTTCTTTGCGGAGGACAGCTTTTATGCACCCGGCGCCGCTTATGGGCACGACGAGAGCTGCACGTTGCTTCGCAATCCACACATCGCCCGCAACGAGGAACTTCAGCTTTCCGTCTATCCAGATGGGGACGAGCTGCGTGAACATTATCTCGGCCATTTGACTGATGTGGTCTTTGTGTCTGCCGATTCTTTGGCGGCGGAGCGTCTGGGTGGTGCTGACTACGACGGTGATCAAATCAAGACTGTTGCCGATCCCATCCTGAACCGCTGTGTCAAGCGCAATTATGAATACGAGGTGCATCAGCAGCTTTCCAACAACGCCAATCTGCCGCTGCTAAAGATCCCGTCCCTGTCCGCCCCATCGTCTGCCCCCAACGATTGGCGTGAGCAGTTCCACACGGTGGAGAATACCTTTGCCGCCCGCATCGGTCAAATCTGCAACGCTGCCATGGACCGTAGCGTGATTGCTTACAGTGACAGCGCCGACCCAGAAGAGCGGAAGCGCTGCCGCAGAGAAATTGAGACGCTGGCCATTCTCAGCGGTCTGGAGATCGACGCTGCCAAAAGCGGTGTGAGGCCCGACCTTGACGAATACATCGGTACGAAACGCGTCAAGCGCAGTGCATTCCTCCAGTATAAATATCTGGCGGAACAGGCAGAGGAGACACGGCGGGCGTGGTATGAGCCGACCCACAAAGAAAAGCTGGACGCATTCTTTGCACGGACGGACTGGAGTACGGTCGAGTCCCACATTGAGAAGCTGCCCTATCTGGCGCGGAAGCTGAAGCAGAACACGCCGCGAATCAAACCTACCCTCGCAGAGGACAGAGAACTGTTTACCTTTGCGCAAGAGGATGGTTGGCAGATCCGGCTCGATCCCCAAATTCTTTCCTCTGTATCTGAGTTGCTGAAAGATTATGAGCGCTGCCTTTCCCGCATCCGCGCCTGCCGCGTCCCGGTAAGGCACAGACAAAAGAAAAGCGACATCGAGCGCATCCTATATGCCAGAGGACAAGAAGATTTATATGACTCCGATGAGCTGTACGCTTTCTTCCGTCAGTTTCCACCGGAACGCATCACAGCGCTGCGGCATTCCATTTCTGACCAACAATGGCCCTTCATGGCAGCAGACAAACGGGAATTGTTTTTGGCGGAGTACCTGCCGGAAGCGACCGACTATTATGATTTGCTGACTGACTTCCGGCAGAGCGGTTATCGCATCCTGGGCGATCTGGTCTGCGACATTGACGATGAAAACAATGCGCTGGAGCGCAAACAGCTCCTGCGCGAAACGGACACTGCCAATTTTGCCGCTATGATGAAAGCCTACATGGAGCATTCTTTTTCCGCCGACTACAAAGAACCTGTCTCGAAAAAGTGCCGCGAACTACTGAACAAAATCGTGCGCCCCGGTATCGCCGTACAGTATGTGGTTGCGTTGAGCAAGCGAGATCTGCTGTGGGAGCTGCTGATCGACCAAATCGAAAAGAATGTGTTAGAGGTGTCCTATGCTGAATGAGTGGCAGGAATTTCTGGACTACACCGGGGCTGTAAGCTATACCGCCAAGAGTAAAAACGACACCGCCTATATGGGCCGCTTCACCTTTACCACCATTTTGGAGTTCAAGGGTCTGGCCCGAGTTCTGACCATCATCGCCCGCGGGTATATGTACCATGATGTAGACGGCAATATTCTCGACAGTGACCCAAGGGAGCGCCTGGATTATGTACGCAAGGCTCTGTGTGCCTGGTGCAGTGTTCCGGACAGCAAAAAAGCCGCGCCCAAAAAGGCGCGGCCGAATAAGAGCCATTTTGAAGAGCTGCATGTAATGTTTCCTGAACTGGTGGACGCTGACGGCAGCGGCTGGTTCCACCGCCATGTTCACCGTCTTGCCCGCTTTGTGCTGAACGATCCTGATAAGGTTCGCAAGACGGTCATACCAAAGGCAGAGGTCATAGAGGCCAAGTTCGACACTGCTTGGCGCAGCAAGGTGATTCAGTTCCAGGTGCCGCTGTTTTCTGAGAATACCAAGGGCGCATGGGTCCTACGTTTCGACGATGTGCTTGCCGATGCGCTGGAGCTGGGGCCACTGCAAAACGCGGAACATGAGCTGCCGCCGGAGTATCTGGAAAAGCTGCGTGCGGTCACGCCAAAGGAGATTCCACTGGAAGTCATAAAAGCGCTGGTTCTCTATTACATGGCGCACAGGCAGGACGATACCGACTGGGTCGTGCTGCCGACAACCAACTTCGAGGCATGCTTTGGTACAGCTTTCGGGCGAAAGTATCTGCCAACTCTGCCGAAAGAAGTGTTTGAACGTAGCGACTCCGGATATGGCATCGGGCGTTACCTGGTGAAGGCAGATTATACACCAAACTTGAGATAGAAAGTTGATTGGTTGGAAGGCGGAAATTCAACTGAACGAAAAGCAAAAATCCAACTGAATGTAGTTGTAAAATTCAGCTGAATGGACTATAATAGACTCAGTTTATAGTCGAGGTGAGTGTTTATGGATAAGCAGAACTATAAACCCCGCGTTATTGATACAAAGGTTAAGGAATATCTGTCGGCCTTTGGCGCCGTTTGCATTGAGGGTCCCAAGTGGTGTGGAAAGACCTGGACATCCTCTTATCACAGCAAAAGCGAAATCTATATTGGCGATCCCGCCAATAACTTCCAGAACCGCCAACTGGCCGAATTGTCTCCTGCTCTGGTTCTGGACGGTGAAACTCCGCGCTTAATCGACGAATGGCAGGAAGTTCCTCCTATTTGGGATGCCGTGCGGTACAAGGTGGATCAGGTTGCGGAAAAAGGACAATTCATTCTGACCGGTTCTGCTACTCCGAACCATAAAGGCATCCTGCACAGCGGTGCAGGCCGTATTGCCAAGCTGCGGATGCGTCCCATGTCCCTATACGAGTCTGGAGATTCCTGCGGAAAGGTTTCCTTGGAAAAACTGTGCCACGGCGAGTTGGCCCCTGCATTAACCGGCGAGATGGATCTGAAAAAACTGATCGAGCTGATTATTCGCGGCGGATGGCCTGGCAGTTTGGGATTGCCTATTGAGCAGGCTGCTCTGCTTCCTTTGGAATATCTCAATGCTGTTATCGACGATGACGTGTACCGCATCGACGGTGTGAAGCGCGATACATCCAAGATGCGCTTGCTGTTGCGCTCTCTGGCCCGTAACGAAAGCACCACTGTCACCAATAAGACTTTAATGAAAGACATTAAGGCAGTAGATGACGAGGATATTGACTCCAATACGGTGTCTGCCTATCTGGATATTTTTAAGCGGTTGTTTATTACGGACAATCAGCCGCCATTCTCATCTGGCATCCGTTCCTCCGTCCGTATTAAACAGGCTGAAAAGCGGCACTTCTCCGACCCTTCTCTGGCCTGTGCTTTGCTGAAAGCTACCCCTGCTGGACTGATGGGCGATTTGGAGACGCTCGGTTTCCTGTTTGAAGCGCTCTGCGAACGTGACCTTCGAATCTATGCGGAATCTTTCGGGGCAAATCTGTACCACTATCAGGATTATAAAAATCAGGAAATCGATGCTGTCATCGAACTGCCTGACGGCCAGTGGTGCGCTTTTGAAATCAAACTGGGTGCCAACCAGATTGACGCTGCTGCAGCTAACTTGCTGGAGATCAAAAAGCAGATTTCGGAAGATCCTAAGGGAAAGCCTCCTGCGGTTCTCTGCGTGCTGTGCGGTATGGCAAATGCCGCTTATCAGCGGTCAGATGGGGTGTTCGTTGTGCCGATTACTGCACTTAAACCTTAATGCTAACTTGGCAAAGTTAAGTTTAAAGTTTATAGCTTTCATTTGGGGGGAAATTCCCTGAATCAAGGAGGATTTGCCAAGATGGCAATAAAGAAAAATGAGCTGTACAGTTCCCTTTGGGCGAGCTGCGATAAACTGAGGGGCGGCATGGACGCCTCTCAGTATAAAGACTATATCCTGACCCTGCTGTTCGTGAAATATGTTACGGACAAGTTTAAGGGCGTAAAATATGCCGATATTACGGTTCCCGAAGGCGGCAGTTTCGACGATTTGGTTGCATTGAAGGGCAATAAAAATATCGGTGAAGAAATGGATAAGGTCATTGCCAAGTTGGCAGAAGCCGGAGAGAACAATCTCCGAGGCGTAATCGACAATGCCCATTTCAATGATGAGGCCAAGTTGGGCAGCGGCAAAGAAATGGTGGATAAGCTCACTGGCTTGATTGCCATTTTCCAGCGTGACGAATTCAATTTTAAAAAGAATAAGGCTGGCGGCGATGATATTCTTGGCGATGCCTATGAGTATCTGATGCGTCATTTTGCCACGGAAAGTGGCAAGAGCAAGGGCCAGTTCTATACACCGGCCGAAGTCTCCCGTATTCTTGCCAAAGTGATCGGTATCGACAGCATCGAAGAGCGCGACGAGGGTTACTCCGTGTATGACCCTGCCTGCGGATCCG
>CALWWH010000255.1 GCA_944385195.1 uncultured Oscillospiraceae bacterium
AATCAGGCTGAAAATATGATCCGTACCTACCATGTCAACACCGCCATTATCTCCTGCAAGGGTCTGGATGAGGCTTATGGCCTCTCTGACGCAGGCGACGACAGTGCCCAGATCAAGCGTGCCATGATTGACGCCGCCGACAGGGTCATCCTGGCGGTGGACCACAGCAAGTTTGACCACATCTCCTTTGTAAAGCTCTGCGGCCTGCAAAAAATCGACCTGGTTGTCACCGACCGGGCGCCCAGCGAGACCTGGAAGGCGCTCTTTCAAGAAGCAGGAGTCGAATGCCTCTATCCTGCCGAGGAAGGCGGTATGTGATTCGCCCAAATCTTGACGCCTTCCTCGCACCTGGAACACCGCATCCATGGGAGCACTGCTTTGGGATTGCTGCGTGTTACTTCGGCGGCAGCAGCATTGTCCTAGCAAAAATTGATCTTTTCGACGCGAATGGCGTTAGCCAATTCGTTAACCATTTCTCGACGATTTGGCTGTATGCGCACACGCTGAACAATGAGCTTTCGAGAAAATAAAAAATTAAGTGCAAGTGAAAACAGTTCAGTTAATAGATGATTTTTGGAATTTGAAAAATAAGAGTGGTTTGAACATCCATTTCAAACCACTCTTTTGGCGGAGCAGGAGGGATTCGAACCCTCGGTACGCTTTTGACGTACACACGATTTCCAGTCGTGCTCGTTATGACCTCTTCGATACTGCTCCATATTCTATTGCTCTGAGCTGGCTCATAAAGCTTGATTAGTATACACCGAAACACCTCGTTTGTCAAGCAAGTTTTTCGCCCCAATGCGATATTTTTTGAAATTTCCTCGTGTATGCGTTGACATTGCTCATGCAGGGCAATATAATAGTGCCAAAGAAAAACGAAGGAGTGTTAATCCCATGAGCGAATCCTGCAATGGCAACTGCTCCAGCTGCGGCGAGAGCTGCTCTGATCGCAAGGCTGAGAGTCTTCTGGCCCAAGCCAATGCGCTTTCTAATGTCAAAAAGGTTATCGCTGTCGTCTCCGGCAAGGGCGGCGTTGGCAAGAGCACTGTTACCTCCATGCTGGCGGTCGCCGCTATGCGCGACGGCAAACAGGCCGGCATCCTGGACGCCGACATCACCGGCCCCTCGATCCCCACCGCGTTCGGCATCACCACCCGCCCCGAAGCCATCGAAGAGGGCCTGCTCCCAGTCCGCACTCCCGGCGGCATCGACGTGATGTCCATCAACCTCCTGCTGGAAAATGCGACCGATCCTGTTCTGTGGCGCGGCCCAATCCTGGGCGGCGCGGTCAAACAGTTTTGGACTGATGTCATCTGGAAAGATATTGACTTTCTGTTCGTCGATATGCCTCCCGGTACCGGTGACGTGCCCCTGACCGTGTTCCAGTCTCTGCCCATCGACGGCGTCGTCATCGTCACCTCTCCCCAGGAGCTCGTCGGCATGATCGTCGAAAAAGCAGTCAACATGGCCAACATGATGAACATCCCCATCATCGGCCTGGTGGAGAACTACAGCTACCTCGAATGCCCCGACTGCGGCAAAAAGCTGGAGGTCTTCGGCCACAGCCACATCGACCAGATCGCAGCCCAGATGGGTCTGCCCGTCCTGGCAAAGCTGCCCATCAATCCCGCTGTCGCCGCTGCCTGCGACGAAGGTCAGATCGAAGCGGCCAAAGTCGACGAGATTCTGCCTGTCTACGAGGCGGTCAAAAACGCATAAATTCACAGCATAAATTCACAAAACCCTCCCGTATGGGAGGGTTTTGTGGGCTGTGTGGGGAGATTGACTTCTCCTGGCACAGCGGCCGGACGGGCCTCACCAGAACTTGCGCAGCCCGGCAATATCATCCTTCATGACAGCAATGTGATCCTCCTGATAGTACTGCTCGCGCTCGTAGATGAAGCAGCGGCAGCCCAGGCTTTCGGCCACCTTCATCGGCTCCTCGTAGTCGCGGACCAGCTGGGAGAACGGGCCTTGCAGTTCGTGGAAGATCTTTCGATACTCGGCAAACATCGCCTGCCGCGCCTCTTCGCTCAGATCCGGGTCCAGCTGCAGGACGGTCTTCTTTGTCCCGAAAATACGGGTACAGGGCTTGACGTGCATGAGTTCGACGCGGCCAGGGTATTTTTTGAGAAAAGGAACCGGATCTGCCCCGGCGCAGACAACCCAACCAAGATCCAGCTGCGAGCAGACGTACTGCGGGTCCGTGTTCTTGAGGATGGTTTCGATCAGGTACTCGCCGCGGTCGAAAAGGAACTCAGCAGCCATATTGTGGAAGAACACCTTAAAGCCGTACTCGCTGGCCTTTCTACCGGTGGCATTGAGCGCTTCGGCGGCCCGCAGCGCATCCTCGTGGCTGCGCACATTGATCCGACCGCAGACGTATTTGACGCCCAGCTCGTGCAGGATGTCAATGTCATCCTGAGTCCCATCCCCGCCGAACACCGTTTCTGAGTGGATCATCTTGAGGTTGTAGCGTTTAAGGCAGTCGGCGACCTCCCGGGTGGCGGGAAAGTGGTGCTCGATGCCGTCAAAGCCCAGCTCGGCGACGCCGCGGAACTGCTCATCCATCGTCATGCCAGTGTTACCGAGGCCGAAGTTGTCTGTGGTCATAAATAGCTCGCGCATGGTGTTTTCCTCCCTGTTTTTTCTTCTATTTTACCGCTTTGGGCAGCTAAAGTCAATAGCATCGCGGCAGGACGCTTTCTATGTTCAGCAGAGCTGCTGCAAAGCCTATATCTCCCCTTTTAGGGCGGCTGCTTGAATACAGCCGCCCTTGCTTTGTTTTCTGCGCCCGATGATCCTGTCGCTCTGGGTCTCTTGTCTTTGTAGCAGCCCGGAAACAAGACCCGAAGAAATACGGCGCCTATCTGCTGTACATCTCTGGGATGCCGCTATGGACTTAGTGATAGGTATCAATTGACGTAAATTCTTTTTTTGTCTCTCTTGCACGCCATCAAGCTCAAATGTTTTTATGGGCGGAAAAACGCCTCAATTATGTTCGGATTGGTAAATATTTTTGCAAATCAGTGTCAAAAAGTCCAGGTTCAGTACCTATGGGCGTATGCCTCAACACACTTTCAATCCTGGTACACAAAATCGACTGAAGCCATGATATATTGGGGGCAAGTCATAGCACAGACGCTCTGCCGAATACGAAACAGCGGTGATCGCGCTTATTTCACATATCTGCTGCGATACAGCTCGTTGACAAGCCCCATCAGTATTGTTTCATCTAATACGTTGGCATCAGTGTTGATAAAGCCGGATTGCAGCGCCATGGAGCTATCGATGTACTCGTCATACCGGGTTGCAAGATCGTTTGCAAGGAGGATGATTTTGCTGCCCCGTACTTTCAGCAGATCGAACACATCGGTAATATCCATGATCTCTGGGAAATCCAGGATTTTCACAAAGGTGAGCGTGTGTTCATTTGCCTGCGCAGCGCTTTTGAGCATATCCGGTTTGAGCCAGAAAAGATTCGACTCTTTTCCGGTGATGGAGAGGTTCAGCTGAAGGTTTTTGATATACATATCGGAGCAGTTGTAGAAATTCACCGTCTCGGCAGCGTAGAGCATGTCTACCACGGAGCTGATATAACTCAGGTTCACCCTTTGCAGATTGGCTTCCGCCTGTTGGCAGCGGCGGATGAACTTCTGACGTATCACCTCCGGGTCGTCGGTGGCATGACCCATGTCAACACGGTTATAAAGAGGGAATTTCCGCACAGCCTGGGTGAGCTCATGGCTGAAGGAGTGGTAATTGGGGTAGCCCAGCTGCTTGACGATGCGCCACACCGTCGTGCGGGAGGCGGCAACCTTGGTGGCCAGCTCGTCGATGGTGACCTCGGCCAGCTCCGGGAGGAGGACGGGCATTAACCACGTTCTGCACCCTATCTATGAGTGAAAGAGCAGACGCTGATCTTTGAAGGAGGAACAACTATGAGCAGACTCGTTACCCTTACGACCTGTCAGTGGTCCGACCTGGACCTGGAAGTCATGTGCCAGAAGGCGCAGGCCATGGGCTACGACGGCCTGGAGCTTGCCACCTGGGGCAACCACCTCGACCCGAAGCGGGCCGCCACCGAGACGGAGTATGTGGCCTACGTCAAGGGCCTGCTGGACCGGTACCACCTCAAATGTGTCGCCCTGGCGGCCCACGTCATCAGCCAGTGCGTGGCCGACGATGCAGACCCCCGTCTGGACAATTTCTGCCCGCCGGCTCTGGCCGGCAAACCCGAGGAAATCCGCGCCTGGGCCATCGAGAGCATGAAGTACATCGCCGTGGCCGCCAAGAACCTGGGCTGCTACTGCGTCACGGGCTTTACCGGCTCCCCGATCTGGAAGTATTTGTATTCCTTCCCCCAGACCACCGAGGCCATGGTCGAGGCGGGCTTCCAGCGCGTGCGGGGGCTGTGGCTGCCGATCCTAGACGTCTTCGCGGAAAACGGCATCCAGTATGCCCTGGAGGTCCACCCGACGGAAATTGCCTTTGACTACTACTCCTGTAAGCGCCTGCTGGAGTAAGCGCCTGCTGGAGGTCTTTGCCGACCGGCCGGAGTTTGGCCTGAACTTCGACCCGTCGCACCTGCTGTGGCAGGGCATCAACCCCGCTTTGTTTTTGGAGGACTTCATCGACCGGGTGTACCACGTGCACATGAAGGACGTGGCCGTCACCCTGGACGACCGCAGCGGCCTGCTGGGCAGCCACATTGACTTCGGCGACTGGCGCCGGGGCTGGAATTTCCGCTCCTTGGGCCATGGAGACGTCAACTTCGAGGAGATCATCCGCGTCTTAAACCGCCACAACTACCAGGGCCCGCTCTCTGTGGAGTGGGAGGACTCCGGCATGGAGCGGGAGTACGGCGGCGCGGAGGCCGCTGCCTTCGTCCGCAAGTGCGACTTTGCGCCCTCGGACATCAAATTTGACGATGCCATGGCCTCCAAGAAGGACTAACAAAGCGAAAGGAGCGTCCCCCATGAAAAGAACCAGACTTCGCTACGGGATGGTCGGCGGCACGCTGGACGCCTTCATCGGCGCAGTCCACCGCAAAGCCATCGCCATGGGCGAGACTGCCGACCTGGTCGCCGGCTGCTTCAGCACCCGCCCGGAGCCCAACCAGGCCACCGGCGAGCACTACCGCCTGGACCCGGAGCGCATCTACAGCGATTACATCACCATGGCCGAGGCCGAGGCCGCCCGGGAGGACGGCATCGACTGGGTCAGCATCTGCGCGCCCAACAACATCCACTATGAGGTCGCCAAAAAATTCCTGGAGGTGGGCATCCACGTCTACTGCGAAAAGCCCCTGACCTTCACGGCAGAGCAGGCCGAGGAACTCAAAAGGCTACACCCCCAAGGGCCAGCCGACCCAGATCCGTCACCGGGGCATGGGCTACAACTTCCCGCGCACCACCGAGTGCAGCACCCTGCCCTTCGGTCACCCCGAGGGGCTATACGAGGCCTTTGCGAACATGTACAAGTCCTTTACCGGCGCGCTGCTCAAGAAGATCAACGGGGAAGTGCCCACCCAGGGCGACCTGGACTATCCCACCGTCGAGGCGGGCATCCGCGGTGTGAAGTTCATCTCCGCCTGCCTCAAAAGCAGCCAGATGGGCGCCGTCTGGACGAATGTGTAACTTTAGATAGGAGGAACAATCCCTATGGCAACTATGCAATTTGTCTCGGAGCCCTTCACCGACAAAAAGCTCAGCCGCCTGGTCATCGGAACGCTGGGAAAGATCTACGAGGAGGGCTTTGAGCAGCACTGTGCGTTCCTGGACACTCCCGTCCGCCTGGGCTACACCACCATTGACACGGCCCTGGCGTACAACAGTGAGTATACCATCGGCGAGTGGATGAAAAAGCGCGGCAACCGGGAGGCGCTCTTTCTCATCACCAAAGGCGCGCACCCATCGATGCGCCGCACCCGGGTGAACACCTTTGACATCGAGGCAGACCTGCACGACTCCCTGGCCAACCTCAGCACGGACTACGTCGACCTGTATCTGCTGCACCGGGATGATGAGTCCAAACCCGTGGGCGAAATCATTGACCTGCTCAATCGCTTCTGCGACGAGGGAAAAATCCGCGCCTTTGGCGCCTCCAACTGGACGGCGGCGCGAATTGCCGAGGCCAATACCTACGCCGAGGCCCACCATATGCGCCCCTTTGTGGCCTCGAGCCCCAACTACAGCCTGGCCGAGCAAATTGCCGAGCCCTGGGCACCCGGCTGCGTCACCATCAGCGGGCCCGCGGAGGAGGCCCAGCGGGAGTACTATCAAAAGACCAGGATGCCGGTCTTTGCCTACTCCAGCCTGGCGCGGGGCCTGATGACCGGCGCCATCACCCGCGACATGTGGCTCAACCACCCCGAGCAGATCAACGAGCCCTGCCGAATCGGCTA
>CALWWH010000256.1 GCA_944385195.1 uncultured Oscillospiraceae bacterium
AGTTTTACAACCTGCCGGAGCTGATGAGTGTATTCAAAAATGTGGCGGACATCCAGACGGCGGATATGCTGAAGCTGCCGGTGCCCGAAGCCCACTACCACAACATTGCACTGAAACCATCGGAATATCAAAAAGACATGGTGGCGTCGCTGGCGGAGCGGGCAGAAAAAGTCCGCAACCGCGAGGTGGACAGCAGCGTGGACAATATGCTGCTGATCACCAACGATGGCCGCAAGCTGGCGCTGGATCAGCGGCTTATCAACCCCATGCTGCCCAGCGACCCCAACAGCAAAGCCGCAAAGTGCGCGGAGAATGTGTTTGAGATCTGGCAGCGCACCGCCGACCAGCGTTCCACCCAGATGATTTTCTGCGACCTCTCTACCCCCAAGGGTGACGGCAGCTTCAGCGTCTACGATGACATTCGCGCAAAACTGCTGGAGCTGGGCATTCCCGAACACGAAATCGCCTATATCCATAACGCCAAGAGCGAGGCACAGAAGAAAGACCTGTTCGGCAAGGTACGGAGCGGTCAGGTGCGTATCCTGCTGGGCAGTACCCAGCGCATGGGAGCCGGAACCAACTGCCAACAGAAGCTCATTGCCCTCCACCACCTCGACTGCCCCTGGCGTCCCTCAGACCTCCAACAGCGGGAGGGGCGCATTATTCGCCAGGGCAATGAAAACCCGGAAGTGGACATTTACAGCTATGTCACCGAGGGAACCTTTGACGCCTACCTCTATCAGTTGGTGGAGAGCAAGCAGAAATTCATTTCCCAAATCATGACCAGCAAAAGCCCGGTGCGCTCCGCAGAGGATGTGGACGAGCAGGCTTTATCTTACGCCGAGATCAAGGCGCTGGCCAGCGGCAACCCCATGATCAAAGAGAAGATGGATCTGGACATTGAGGTTTCCAAGCTGAAATTGCTCAAATCCAACCATCTGAGTCAGCGGTATGCGCTGGAGGACAGTATCAGCAAGACTTTCCCCAGGGAGATTGCGGAAACGCAGGCAAGGCTGACAGGCTATGGCGCGGATATTGCCACCGTCAAGGAGCAGACCCACCCCAATGCCGACGGCTTTGCCCCGATGACCCTGGCGGGTGTCATCTATGCCGAAAAGAAAGAAGCGGGCGCTGGGCTGCTGGCCTTGTGCCAGAATATGCTCTCTCCGGAGGCAACGCAGGTAGGCTCCTATCGGGGCCTGACGCTGGAACTGTCCTTTGACAGCTTCGCACAGGAGTACAAGCTGGCTATGATCGGACAGCTCCGCCATGTGGTGACGCTGGGAACCGATGTGTTCGGCAATATTCAGCGCATGGATAATGCGCTGGATACGCTGCCGGTAAAAGAACAGGTCTGCCGTGAGCGGCTTTCGGACTTGGAGGCCCAGCTTGAAACTGCCAGAGTAGAGGTGCAGAAGCCCTTCCCCCGCGAGGAGGAGCTGAAGGCCAAGACCGCCAGATTGGAGGAACTGAACGCCCTGCTGAATTTGGATAAGCGGGAACCGGAGGTCGTGGACGCTGAGCCGGATGAAAACCAGCGCCCGCCTGCGCGTCCAGCAGCGCAGATGGAGCGATAATCATTTGAAGGAGGTTTGAGATCATGGGATACCAGGAGAGCTGGGTACATATCCAGCCGCAGCACAAATTCAAGAAGTTGATCCAGGCATACGAAAAAGCGGAGCAGGCCGGCTATTACAAGGTTGCTGGAGCAGAACCCCGGTCTGTGATCGTTCTGAAGCAGCCCTTTGGAGAGCTGCCTGCCGGAACAAAGCTGCTTTGGGTATGCGGCGACCGTGGCTGGCATACCGTAGGCGGCATTTTCGGCGGCAATCTTCATTGTTTCGGCAAGGTCGATTTTATTCCCGTGGAAACTGTGTTGGACGGTGAAAATGATAAGCGATTGAAAGGCATTGATCTGGACAGCAATGTACCGACTGAGAACGAGTACATGAAGCGGTACAGCGCAGAGAATTATGCCTACCGATTGAAAAACAGAATGTCACGCTAACAGATACGAGTGTTTAACAAGAGGATGGTTTTATGGAAAAGGTAATAACCGAACGCGATGTAATATCTAAGCTCAGAAAAGAATTCAGGATGCTTGAACGCCAGGTAGAAAATACGAATCTGATGCTTGGCAGACCGACCTCCATAAGACAGACGGCTTATCCGTATGTCTTATGTGACGAAATGACCAGCTTCTTGATTTCGGAAAACCTATCCGCTGATGAGCTTGCTGTTCTCTACGATGTGCCGTGTCTGCTTGAGAAAATCATCTATTATTTCATACGGCATCTTGAAGAACGCTATCATCCTTATGCGTTATGCCTTCGGGAGATCCTGGCGGATGGTCAAGCGGAACCCCACATTTAATGCTATAAGATCACGAGAGGAGTGATAAGACAGACTATGAACGAGAGAGATTATAGCGCAGAATTGTACGAAAAGATGAGAGCCGAGCAGGAGCAGTACAGAAACTATCTTCTCGGCCAGCGACCGGAGGAAATCCTAAATCATACATGGGAATATACCATGCGTGAGGACATGGTTATGGCAATGGAAACATTGGACTTGACGCCTGCGCAGGCGAAAGCCCTTCTCAAGTCCCCGCACCCGCTGAACGATATTCTGGAAGATTTTCGCAAGCGCGAAATAGATCACATGGACACCATTCGGGATTCCATTGAAAGTCGGGCCAAGGAGCTTTTGAAGCGGGAGCGTAAGACAAGGGAGTGTCGATGAGTTATGGCATTTATCCCCAGAGATCAGGTTGCCGCAGCCCGTGAGATGGACCTACTGACCTACCTTCGGAAGTTTGAACCGCAGGAGCTGGTGCATAAGGGCGGCAATGTCTACTCCACCCGCACCCATGATTCCCTCAAAATCTCCAATGGGAAGTGGTGCTGGTGGTCACGCAACATCGGTGGTAAGAACGCGCTGGACTACTTGACCAAGGTGGAGGGCGTCCCGTTTCTGGACGCTGTGCAGCGTATTCTCGGAGCGGCACCAACGCCCGCCACACCGGAACAAACGGCTCCAGTGTCGAAAACTGAATTTGCGCTCCCACCCAAACACGCCGATAACAGGCGTGTTTTTTCGTATCTGCATGGGCGCGGCATTGCCCCGGAGATCATCAATCACTGTATCAAAACCGGGCAGCTCTATGAGGACGGCCAGCGGCACAACTGTGTGTTCGTCGGCTTTGAAGGAGAGCTGCCCCGGTATGCGACCCTGCGGGGAACGCTCTCAGAAAAGCGGTTCATAGGTGAAGTCCCCGGCAGCGATAAGCGGTTTTCCTTTGCTATCCCGCTGAAAGCCAGCAGTCAGACCGTCTGCGTGTTTGAGTGCGCCATTGATGCCCTGTCCTATCTGACCATCCTCAAAATGCGTGGGCAGGACTGGCACAAGGCGAACTGCCTTTCTCTGGCCGGTATCTACCGCCCCGGCAAAGGCGGTCGCTTTCGTGTCCCCGCTGCCCTGGCGCAGTACCTGAAGGACAATCCCGGTGTGCGGCAGATCGTCCTTTGTCTGGATAACGATGAGCCAGGGCGGACGGCTTCGGCGGCAATCAAGGAAGCGCTGGCCGACTATGCGGTGATCGACAATCCGCCCCGCAAGGGCAAGGACTATAACGAGTATTTGCAGATCCGCCAGCGGGCCATGCGGCAAGACCGGGCAAGGGCTTGAGGACGGATACTTTTTCGGACGAGTAGAACAGGAAGCGCACCTTCGGTGCGCTGTCCTGGCAAGCATAGCATTTGACCGGTCAAATGCGCTTGTTAAGGGGCAAGCCCCCTAATACCCCCATGCTGAGAGAGGAGGAAGCGAAGATACGAAGAAGAAATAAGCGCGTGGAAATACATCTCACCGAAGAGGAACACACCCATTTGAAAGAGCAGGTAGCATTGTCCGGCTTCACTACGGAACAGTTTATCCGGAATCTGATAGATGGCGTCGAGATACGCCCCAGGCCACCGGACGAGCTGCCAGAATTGTTGGCGCAGCTCTCGGCCATAGGAAATAACATCAATCAGATTGCCCGCATTGCCAACAGCCGAAAATATGTCACAAAAGGGGAAATGGAATATGTGGAACAGTTGCTGAAAGAGATATGGGAACGGGTGAAAAAGTGCTGAGATGGCAGTCACAAAAATAATTGCTATCCGGGATCGGTTGGATAAACGGGTCAATTATGTGGTCAATAGCGAAAAGACCTCCTTGGATGCAGGTGTGGCTTACATCACGAATCCGGAGAAAACGGAACAGACTTTTTTCACGAAAACAATTAATTGCCACACCATTGAAACTGCGTATGCAGAAATGATGGACACAAAACGATACTGGAATAAGATGGGCGGCGTTCTCGGTTTTCACATTATTCAGTCCTTCGTCCCCGGCGAGGTCACACCAACGCAGGCGCATGAGATTGGGATGGAGTTTTGCAAAAGATTATTCAAGGGGCGCTTTCAGGTGGTCATCGGTACACACCTTGATAAGAAGCATCTTCATAACCATATCATCGTTAACTCGGTGTCATACATGGACGGAAAGAAATATCATTCCAATCCAGAAAGCTATTATCAAGAGGTTCAAAAAATATCGGATGATTTGTGCCGTGAAAACGGGCTGTCTATCATCACTCCGGAGGGCAAGGGCAAGCACTACGGCGAATGGAAGGCGGAGCAGGATGGCAGACCCACCGTGCGGGGCATCATCCGGGAGGACATTGACCGTATCATCGGAGAAGCCTATACCTACCAGACCTTTCTCCTGCTGTTGCAGAGAAACGGCTATGAGATCAAAAGCGGCCCCAACCGGAAGTACACCGCTGTACGCCCACCCGGTGGCAAGCGATTTGTCCGTCTGGACAGCCTGGGCGAAGGCTATACCGAAGAAGCCATCAAGCAGCGGCTCATGGGACAGCGCAGCGGCGCGACCCAGAAGCCAAAGCAGTCGGTCTATCATACGAAGCGCTATCGTGTGAAGGGCAAGCTGTCCCGTTATCCCAAACGGAAGATCACCGGTTTCCTCGCACTCTATTTCCGATATGTGTA
>CALWWH010000257.1 GCA_944385195.1 uncultured Oscillospiraceae bacterium
GAATACTGGGAAGGATCGATCCCGGCGGCCAAGAGGTGCTTCTTGACCATCCGATGGACCGCACTGGTGCTGATGCGGTTGTGGTCCCGGGAAATAAACAGCGGCCGGGGATCCTTCATCCCGTCAGTATTGCGCTCGAGTAGGATATAATCCTCAACCGCCTGCCGGCATCCGTCACCCATATAGACAAAACGCTCCTTATTGCCTTTGCCGAGCACGCGGACACGGTCTTCGCTGACGTCTGTGAGATTCAGATTGGCAAGCTCAGAGATCCGAAGACCGCAGTTTAAAAATAAATACAAAATTGCATAATCTCTGCGGGCAAAAGGACCGTCAACAGCACGTAAAAGTTTGACAGACTGCTCAACAGTTAAAAACTTTGGAAGCGAGCGGCGCAATTTGGGATATTCCATGTCCGCAACAGGGTTTTCTTCCAGCTGCTTGGTGCGCGTTGTCAGGTACTTATAAAACGATTTGATTGCCGACAATTTTCGCGCCCGGGCAGCCGCGCCGATGCCGGCTTGTTCCGAGGCCGTGTCCGGAAACTTCACGCGATCATTGGCAAGGTATGTCAGATAGTCGTAGATTTCAGAGCTGGTAATGCTGCGAATGAAATCAATATCACAGTCCTTGAATGGAATCGTGTCCAGATCGGTGTCGTAAGGCATGTCATTTTTCATGAGTTTTATAAACCTCAGAAACATCCGCAGATCAAGGTAATATTCGGCAATGGTTTTCGCTGATTGACCGCGGATGGTCTGGTGATAAGACAGGAAGTCTCGCAGAACCTGCGGACAGTCGTTATATTTAGCCATGGGCAAACCCTCCAGTGTGATCTTGGTTAAAGTATAGCACAGATATAGTTCTAACGCAACAAAATTTTTATTTTGCTGCGTTGGGGAATGTCCCCATTGCCGACAGCAGCGCACACTGTACTTCACAGTGTGCGCTGCTGATTATTCATTGATCGCTCTCGTAGCAACCAACGCAACACCCGTGCCCAGCAGATTCTCCACAAGAACCTGACCGACGTGTACGGGGACGCTGACCTCAATCGCATCGAGGGCTTTCGCCGCATCGAGCATCAACGCTTTTGGGATTGTCCCGTTGGTTTTCACCGGACAGCGGCGTAAAATGTGGCTGCCCGTCAAACGGACGGTGCTGGTCAGCGTCCTGGTGGGCGCTTTGACTTCCTGCGCGCCATAGTCGGCACCTCGCTCACAGTGGTTGCCTGTGACAGCATAACTTGTCTCGTCAACTTGCAGGCGGCAGCCCCGGGGACAGACAATACATATAACTTCTCTCATTGAGCAGCCTCCTCAATGCTGACTTCCAAGTGTGCAGGGCCCTGCGGCAAAAGCGCTTTTGGAACCCTGATGTGCTCCATCTCGCCGGGGGCCATGTGCTCGCGGCGGAACTTTGCAACGACCTGTTCACCGCAGCGCACCAAAATCACTGCGCTGCCTGTAACGCGGCGCACGCGAAAGAAGATCTCAACGCCGGCGCCCGCCTGGGCGGGGCGAATACGCTGCGGAACCGTGTAGCTGACATCAAGACCGGGGCCGACTGTCAGCACCTCACCGCTCCCCTCTCCCGGATGGAGAACATAAGTAGCAGCGGCTTCTCCGGCGCGGATGGCCTCAGCACTGACAAAATCGACCAGATCGTGCACCTGGAGCACATTACCGCAGGAAAAAATTCCGGGGATTGAGGTTTCGTTGTTCTCAAAAACCACGGCGCCATTGGTGCGGGGATCCATCTCGATGCCCGCCATACGGGTCAGTTCGTTCTCCGGCAGCAGACCGACAGAAAGCAGGAGGGTGTCGCAGTCAAAGATCATTTCCGTCCCCGGAATGGGCTTTCGGTTGGCGTCGACCTCAGAGACCACCAGCTGCTCCAGACGGCCATGGCCCCGGATATCCGTGACGGTGTGGGACAAATAGAGGGGAATATCATAGTCGTGCAGACACTGCACAATATTGCGGGTCAATCCGGAGGAATGGGGCATAACCTCGACACATGCCAGTACCTTAGCACCCTCCAGGGTCATGCGGCGGGCCATGATGAGCCCAATATCGCCGCTGCCAAGAATGACCACACGTTTGCCGACCATATAGCCTTCTATATTGAGGTAGCGCTGCGCAGTACCAGCGGTGTAGATGCCGGCAGGACGGTCTCCAGGGGTTTGGATGGCGCCGCGCGTCCGCTCGCGGCAGCCCATGGCCAGAACAATGCTCTGGGCGTGCAGAATCTCATAGCCCGCAGGTCCGGTGCAGATGACCTGGCGATCCTGCGTCAGCTGCAAGACCATGGTGTCGCATTTGACCTCGACGCCAGTCTGCGCCAGCTGGTCTATAAAGCGGCCTGCATATTCCGGGCCGGTCAGCTCTTCTTTGAAGTGAGTCAGACCGAAGCCGTTATGGATGCACTGATTCAGGATGCCGCCGAGGACCTGATCGCGTTCAATGATGAGCACCTCCCGCAGGCCGGCATTCCATGCCGCAATGGCAGCGGCCAATCCAGCGGGGCCGCCGCCGATGACGATCAGTTGGTAGTGTTTCATAGGGCCCCTCCTGTCTTGGTTTCCCCGACCAGCAGCTCACTGCCCTCGTCCTCCAGACACACGTCCAGAGGATCAATCCCCAACTCTCGGACAATGAGTTCGTGTACGCGGGGGGAACAGAATCCGCCCTGGCAGCGGCCCATACCCGCACCGGTGCGGCGCTTGATTGCATTGATACTCCTGGGCGGGATCGGGCTGCGCAGCGCGGCAAGGATCTCGCCTTCGGTGATCGTCTGGCAGCGGCAAATCACGCGGCCATACGTGGGATCCCTGGCGATCAAAGCGGCGCGTTCTTCGTCGCTCAGCGAAGCAAAGCGAATTTTCTCCCGGCGGTCGACGAAGTGTTCCTTCGCGACCAGCTCAAGTCCCGCTTCCAGCAGCAATTTTGCTGCATAGAACGCAATGGCCGGGGCGGCAGACAGGCCAGGAGACTTGATGCCCGCCAGATCGACTAGGTGCGGATAGCGCTCGCTGCGTTCGATGCGGAAGGCGTCTTGATCAGAGTTAGCACGAACGCCTGCAAAGTTTCGGATATTGGCTCCCAGATTCAAGCCGGGAACACTGCGCTTGGCCGCCGCTGCCACAAACGCAAGGCCGTCAGCGGTGACTTTGTTATCCTCCGCACCCTCTGCGGGAACGGCATTTGGGCCGACGATCAGGTTGCCGTGGACGGTGGGGCTGACCAGGACGCCCTTTCCCAGTTCGTTCGGGCACTGGAACACGACAGAGCCCACCACCTGACCCTCGGAGCGGTCCAGGAGGTAGTACTCCCCGCGGCTTGGCATAATCTGATAACTCGGTGTTTCCAACATGGAGCGCACCGCGGCAGCATCCACGCCGGCAGCGCTGACCAGATACCGCGCCTGCACATCTCCCCTGTTGGTGTGGATTACAAAAGAATCCGCCTGGGCAGTGATGGACTCTACTTTAGTGTTCAGGCGCAAGTCCACCCCATTGACCACCGCAGTCTCCGCCATAGCAGTGGCATACTCCCAGGGATCAATGATACCCGCGCTGGGTGCCCATAGACTGCCGCAGACGGTATCTGTGAGATTTGGTTCCTTCTTTAAGGTCTCTTCCCTGCTCAGCAGCGTAATTCCAGGGACTCCATTAGCAAGGCCGCGGCGATAAAGCTCCTGAATATGTGGCAGCTCTGCCTCAGATAACGCCAGGACCAGAGAGCCCACTCGCCGAAACGGCACGCTGAGCTTCTCGGCAATCTCCCCTGCCATCAGATTGCCCTCAACGTTGAGCTTTGCCATGAGGGTATTGGGCTGCGGATCGTATCCTGCATGAATGATGGCGCTGTTGGCCTTGGTAGTACCGCTGGCTACGTCGCTGTGCTTCTCGAGCACCGTAATGTCCAGCTGATACTTTGATAAAGTATAGGCCATCGCAGCACCAATGACGCCACAGCCGATGATTGCTACATCTTTCATTTTGATTTCTCACTTTCCGGAATAGCTGACGGGCATTGACAAAGCGCTGCCCATCTGTCATAATCATTATAGCACATCATTTTGAATTCGGACAGGTTAAAATGCGACATTTTTTCTGTATGTATCAGTTGCATGTCATGCATTGACTGAAAGAGGAAATGGAATGAAACAGTACATCATTGCCCTGGATCAGGGCACGACCAGCAGCCGCGCAATCATTTTCGACCGGCGGCTTCACATTGTGGCGCAGGCCCAGAATGAATTTCCGCAGCACTACCCCCGCCCGGGTTGGGTGGAACATGATCCCATGGATATTTACTCAAGCCAGTACGCTGCCATGACCGCTGCATTTTCCATGGCAAACATCACGGCCGGTGAGGTCGCCGCCATCGGCATCACCAACCAGCGCGAGACGACAATGCTCTGGGATCGAAAGACGGGCATCCCCGTCGCCAACGCCATCGTATGGCAGTGCCGCCGTACAGCAGACATCTGCACTGCCTTGCAGGCACAGCCGGGGCTGGAGGCACAGGTCCGGGCCTCGACAGGCCTACCCATCGACGCTTATTTCTCCGCGTCCAAGATTATCTGGCTGCTGGAGCATATTCCCGGAGCGCGGGAGCGGGCGCAGGCCGGAGAGCTTTGCTTTGGAACGGTGGACAGCTGGCTGATCTGGAAATTTACAGGCGGCGCGGCGCATGTCACTGATCACACCAACGCCAGTCGCAGCATGCTCTATAACATCCACACCCAGCAGTGGGATGCCCAGCTGTGTGAGCAGATGAACATCCCCATGTCGATTCTGCCTGAGGTACGGCACTCGGGTGAAATCTATGGCCATATCAACCTCGAGGGCACCAAGATCCCCATCGCAGGTGTTGCCGGCGACCAGCAGGCAGCATTGTTTGGCCAAGGCTGTCATGAGTTGGGCCAGGTCAAGAATACCTATGGTACGGGCTGCTTTCTGCTTATGAACACCGGAGAGCAGGCCATCGATAGCAAACACGGCCTCATCACGACACTGGCTGCCACCCGTCCAGGCAAGATTAGCTTTGCCCTGGAGGGCAGCGTATTTACCGGCGGCGCTGTCATCCAATGGCTGCGCGATGAGATGCACCTGATTCGAGAATCTGCCGACGCGGAGTACTTTGCCTCCAAGGTACCGGACACCGGTGGAGTGTATTTTGTCCCGGCGTTTACCGGGTTGGGCGCCCCGCACTGGGATATGTACGCCCGCGGAGCCATCCTTGGTCTCACCCGCGGCACAAGGCCGGAGCATATCATCCGCGCGGCTCAGGAGTCCATTGCCTATCAGAGCGCCGAGCTGGTGCTGGCCATGGAGCAGGACACCGGCTGCTCCTTTTCAGAGCTGCGGGTCGACGGTGGCGCATGTCGCGACGGCTTCCTGATGCAGTTCCAGGCGGATATTTTGGGCATCAAAGTACGCCGACCCGTCATCCGGGAGACCACCGCCCTGGGCGCTGCGTGTCTGGCTGGCCTGACCGTGGGACTTTGGTCTGACGAACAGGAGCTGGCTGGGCTATGGGCCTGTGAACGTGAATTCACACCTCAATTGACCCCGGCTGACCGGGAAGTCCGTATGAAGCAGTGGCAGAAGGCCGTTGGCCGGAGCCTCCATTGGGAGCAGCAGCAATGAGCGCGCGTCTGAGCTTTGCGGATCCCCAGGGTTTTTTGATGCAGGGCTGTCAGTGGCAGGTTCCATCGCCTAAGGCGATAATCGTCCTGGTTACGGGAATGATGGAGACCGCAGAGCGATACGAAGCCTTTGCCAGCTATCTGAATAGTCTGGGCTGCTGCGTCTATTGCCCTGACCACTATGGCCAGGGCGCTAATTGCCAAAGTCCGCAGCAGTTGGGGGTTTGGCCTATCGGTGGGTTTCAGCGGAGCATCGATACGCTGCACAAGCTCGTGTGTGAAGTTCGTGCGAAAGGCTTGCCGCTATACCTTTTTGCCCACTCCATGGGCTCCTATCTCACCCAGGGGTATGTACAGCAATATGGGCAGAGCCTTGACCGCGTTGTGCTCTGCGGCAGCTCCGGCCGGCGCAGCGTCTATCCTGCTGCGGCGAAGCTCAGCGCTTTGCGCGCCAGAACCCATCCCCGCGACAGCTATCGCGACAGATTGATGGACAAGCTGATGTTTGGCAGCTACTGCCGGCGCATTAAGAACGCCCGGACTGCTTTTGACTGGCTCAGCGCCAACCCGGATAACGTCGACCGGTACATCGCCGACCCCAAGTGTGGTTATGTTGCCACCAGCGGATTCTACGCAGAGTTTCTCAAGGGTCTGGCTGGTCTGTACCGCCCGTCCGGGCTGCGGCGCATCCCCACTTCCCTACCCATCCTGCTGATTTCCGGCACAGACGACCCCTCCACACAGTACGGCAGGGGAACGGAAAAACTGGCAAAGATGTACCAGCGCTATCATCTCGATGTGCGTCTGAAGCTCTACCCGGGGCTGCGGCACGAACTTCTCAATGAGCGCCAATCGGCAGTCATTTTCGACGATATTGCACGCTTTTTCACTCTGAAATAACAGCTAGAGCACGTTGCGAAACATGCTCTAGCTGATATACCGATATTCCACAGGAAGTCCCTTCTGCATCAACGGGTTGATCTCCAGCCGGGCGATATCTCCCTGACGGACATCCGAGCCGGTCACATCCACCGCTGTGTGGAGCATGCCGATGTGCCCGCGGACGGGATAGGTCTTGCCCTTGATGGTCACAGTATAGCATTTCCCCCGCAGGCTGCCCAGCAGCAGCGAGAGCGCGCTGCGGATGCTGTCCCGCAGGCGGAATAGATCCCTGCCGTATTCCACACCGAAGCCGTGAAAGTAGCCGATGGGCAGGATGGCCAACGTGGTGTCTCGCTTGGCGCGCCAGCCCGCACCGTAGCCGGTGCTTTCGCCCTTGGCCAGCTGATGCAGCTCGTCGACGGAGGCCTCAGCCCAGCCGGTGCGATGCAGCAGTCCGCTGCCGCCAACTACTCGGCCTAAGATGGCGCTGCCGACGCGAATCGCGTCCAGATGCATCTGCGGGAACCTCAGAGCCGCGCTGCTGTTGCAGCAGTGGCACATACCAGGGTCGAGCCCTGCTTTCCGGAGGGCTTCCAGCACGGTTTGAAAACGCTCAAACTGCTTTTTAGTTTCGGTATTATTGCAAAATGCGCTGTGAAAATGGGTATATGTTCCGCAGACCTGAATGTTTGGCAGCTGATAAACCTGCGCCAGCTTTGCCAGTTCGTCGCATCGGAAGCCATATCGGCCCATGCCGGTATCGATCTTCAGATGCACGCGGGCGGTACGGTCTCTGCTCTGCGCAATGGCGCTGAGCACTGCGGCGTCATCAAGGCTGCTGATGGTGCAGATGGCGTTGAGGCAAAGCAACTGCTCCAAGGTGCTCAGATCGCAGCTGGGGCGCAGCATGAGAATCTCCGCCTGGGCAGAGAGCTGGCGAATCACTTCTGCCTCAGCTGCCTCTGTGACCGCAAAATGGCTCACGTCCTCCTCCAGCAGCAACCTGGTCAGGGCGTCGACGCCCAGGCCGTAGCCATTCCCCTTCACCACGGCCCAGAGAACGGCGCTGGATGCATTTTTCATCGCCCGGACGTTCTGCCGCAGCGCCTGAGCTTCTACAATATACGCGTTCATGCCTTGCCCTCATTGCGGTGTTTGAGCAGATACAAGCGGCGGCGTAGCTCCTTAAATACCGCTGTCCCCTTTTCCATGGCGAAATAGACAGGCCTGTTGATGATCCAGTCCAGTTCCCCCAAAAATTCGACAAAATCTCCGCCAAATCCCTGCTTGAAACGGTACAGGCCGTAGAGCGGATTGTCCTCAGACAGATCGCCCGAAACACCGCGGAAGTCGTAAATGCGGCATTTTGTCTGCACTGCCCACTGGATCATACGCCACTGTAGCAAATAGTTAGGCATCAAGTTGCGGTGCTCATTGGAGGATGCGCCGTAGAGATACCAGACCTTATCGCCATAGTGGATAGCGATCGTACCGGCGATGGCGATGTCATCCGCATAGGCCATGTACAGGCGGCAGTGTTCCCCAAGATTGGTCAGCATATTGGCAAAATAGCTCTCGTCGCGGGTAACAAAACCGTCTCGGACGCCGGTGGTGAGCATCAGGCGGGCAAATTCCGGGACTGCCTCCTGGCCGCAGATCCGGACCTGGACGCCCTTGCGCTCTGCCAGCCGTATATTATAGCGCCACTTTTGGTGAAAACCGGCCAACAGCTCCTGTTCAGTTTTGTTCTCAACGTTCAGACGGAAGACATAGCGCGGCTGAATGGCCTCGAAATTCTTACCGCCTTCCTTCGAGCGAAAGCCGAATCTGTGCAGGCGCTGGGCGAAAGCCTCGTCGCTGGATGGGACGTCCGGGTCGATTTTAATGACATAGCTCCTGCGCTGCTTAGCCAGGGCCTTGGCCCCGTCGAAGAGATCCTGCATCGTCTGCTCGTCGTCCAGATCGCAGACCGGCCCGCGGCAGCTGTACATCAGCGTAAAGGGTACCCCGGGCATCTTGCGGATGAGCACAGCCATGGTGCCTTTGATGCTGCCGTCGGCACGGCGGGAGACCAAAGCCTCCCAGCTCCAGGCTGGCTTCTGTTTTGCCCACAGTACGCTCTGGGCAAAGTGGCCCTTGGGATGCGAGGAAACAAAGGCTTCATATTCTGCCAGGTTTTCTTTTGTAACCAGTTCGGACATGATTGTCCCTCCTGTTTAGTGATCGTTGTTCAGCGTCTCCGAGAGCTCAAGGCCCGGATTGCGCTTGAGAATGAAATCGATACTCCAACTGCTGGAGAAGACCAGCAATTGATGCCCGCGGTAGTCCTCCAACAGTTCCGCATCTGAGGAGAGGAACAGGTCGGCAGGGTCACAGGGGCACTTGGTGATGAAGCGCAGCTGCTCATAGGGTAGGCTCATCATGCGCAGCTCTACACCATATTCTGTGCGCATGCGGTGTTCAAAGACATCAAATTGCAGCGTACCGACCACGCCGACGATGACCTCTTCCATGCCGGTGTTGGGCACCTTGAAGATCTGAATTGCACCCTCCTGGGCAATCTGCTCTGTGCCCTTGATAAACTGTTTGCGTTTGAGGGTATCCTTGGGGCTCACACGGGAGAAATGCTCTGGCGCGAAGGTCGGGATGCTGCCGAAACGGAACTTCTTGCCCGGGACGGTGATAGTGTCTCCGATGGAGAAGATGCCCGGATCGAAGACGCCGATGATATCGCCGGCGTAGGCCTCGTCAATGATCTCACGCTCCTGGGCCATCAGCTGCTGCGGCTGGGAGAGCCTGAGCTTTTTCCCGCTCTGGACGTGGTAAACCTCGCTCTCGCGGAGAT
>CALWWH010000258.1 GCA_944385195.1 uncultured Oscillospiraceae bacterium
AACCCTGTGCAAGATGGCCCGGGGCGAGATGGTGCGCTATCTTGCGGAGCACCGGATCACGGAGCCTGAGGCGGCCAAGGGCTTCGACCGGCTGGGTTACCGGTATGCTCCCACGCGCTCCGACAGAAACACCTATGTGTTCCTGCGAAGCGAGGACTCCCGCAGGTAGCCGCTCCTCCTTCTGCCGGCAGGTCGTCCGCTCTCCCAAAGGCTGCGGAACACTGCAATGCGACGCCTCCTGCGCAGGAACTTCCGTCAGGCCGGCAAGCCGTCAGGATAAGCTGCCCTGTTGCCGAACTTCCGCCGGTGCCTTCGGGAAAAACGCCGGACGGGAGCATCCTCCGCATCGACTCACTTGTATGTGCCTGCAGGATGCCGTGAGCGTGTACAGATAGGGCTTTTCAGCCGCAGCCGGCATCTCGGATTTCAACTGGGGCGGGCACCCCCGCTCCGAGCAGAAAAGCATGGACGCATCCTCAGGAGTATGCTATGATACACATTGTACAGGGGGGATATTATGGAAAATATCATTGCCAAGCGTGTTCATCAGGTCGCCCTGACAAAAACCCAGCAGAAGATTGCCGATTACTTCATCCGAAATCCGGAGCGGGTAGGCATCTGCTCCTCGATGGAGGTCGCCCGGGAAATCGGTGTCAGCGACGCTTCCATCATCCGCTTTGCCCGGGCAATCGGATACGATGGGTTCGCAGATCTGAAAAATGATATCTACAACAGCCTGGCCGAACAGGCCACCGGCGGGATCAACAGCCTCTCTCTGGCAGAACGGCTGGAAGCCCATCAGTCCAAATATGGAGCTATGGATCCCAAAACCGCCTATATGAAGATGCAGCAGTATAATCTGGAGCGGACATTCCAAGAAAACTCCGATGCGTCGTTTGCCAAGGCGGCCGGGATGCTCCGGCAGGCCCAGCACCGCTATGTGATCGGGTTCCGCGGCTGTACAGGCGTAGCCAGTCAGTTCGCCTGGCTGATGCGGTTCCTTCTGGATCATGTGGTCTATATCGGCGATGAGGGTACTGGCGGCGTAGGCATGCTGCAGGATATTCAGGATGAGGACTGCGTCTTTTTCTTCTCGGTCAGCAGATACTATAAAAGTGATCTGCGGCTGGCCCAATTGGCGAGGAAGCGAAACGCAAAGCTCTGCGTGATTACCGATAGTGTCTTGTCCCCCTTGTCAGACTTGGCGGACGTTATATTGCTGGCGGAAACCCGGCGGATCAGTTTCTTTCAGTCCATGAGCGCCATGAATCTGATTTCGGAGTATCTTCTATCGATGCTCGTTCGCGGCAGTGAAGAGATTTATCATGAAAAAGCCGAAGAACGCGACGAGCTGACAAGTGATATGCGATTGTGAGTTTTGTCTTAGCAGCGACTGCAGCAGGCTGGTCTTCCTGCCGCAGTCGTTATTTTGCACAAAAAAATAATTGTATTTACTTCAAAAAATCAATTTACAAAGTAAACACAACAAACTATAATGCAATTGTTGCTTCACAATTATTTATCAAGAAGTTTATACAACATTCCGAGGGGAAGATCCAATTATGACCGTCTATCTGAGTGAATACATCTGTCCGGAAGCTGCCAGTCGTTTGAAAGCACACGCTACCGTCGTTGACAGTTTCGATCATATCGAGGAAATAGACGCCATCATTCTGCGAAACATTCCTGTGACCGCAGAGATGATGGCGCAGGCCAAGAAGCTAAAGGTAATCGCAAAGCACGGGATCGGATGCAATACCATAGATCTGAACGCCGCCAGAGCCCGGGGGATTCAGGTGATCTACACACCGACTGCCAATGCCGATTCTGTGGCGGAGATGACTGTGGGCCTATTTCTGATGATGGAGCGCAGGCTTTACGAGGCCAATGTGAAATGCAGAAACAGTGAATTCAGAACCATTGCGCCCCAGGACTTCCTGGGCACGGAAATCCGGGGCAAGACCTTTGGCCAGATCGGCATGGGCAACATCGCTCAGCGGATCGCCCGCATCATGAACGCCGGATTCGGTGTCAAAGTCTTGGGTTATGACCCGTTTATCCCAGCTGAAGAAGCAGCAAAGCGCGGCTTTGAAAAAGTGGACGCTTTGGAAGAACTGCTGGAGCGGTCTGACATGGTGAATATCAATGTCCCATTGACTGAGAGCACCACCAACATGATCTCCGGGGACCTGTTCAACCACTTCAAACCGGGGGCCGTGTTCGTCAACGCGGCCCGGGGCGCTGTAATCAACGAGGATGACCTGTATGACGCCCTGGTGAGCGGCAAGCTGAAGGCCGCCGCCTGCGACACCTTCGTCCAGGAGCCCCCCACAGCGGAGAACAAGCTCCTGTCTCTGCCCAACTTCAGCGCCACGCCCCACCTGGGCGGCAACACGGAGGAGGCCCTTCAGAAGGCCGGCACCGAAGTGGTGGAGGAGACGCTGAACGTCCTGGCCGGCAAGAAGCCCATCCATCCTGTGCCGTAAAGTCTGCTTCGGCTGCGGGCCGATTTTATAAATTCAGAGTCGAAAAAAGGGACATAAGCACGAAAGGAAGGTACTGACAATGGCAGACGCAATTTCCAAGAACGCAGCACTTCTCTGGGATCACGCAGCAAATAAACCCTGGCTTTTGACCCAAAAGCCCTTCCGGGTGGCGCCCCGTGTCTACTATGTGGGCAACACCTGGGTGGGGGCCTACCTGATTGATACCGGAGATGGTCTGGTCCTGATCGACACCACTGTTTTTGAAACAACCTACCTGGTCCTGGAGGCTGTCCGGGATCTGGGCTTTGACCCCCACGACATCAAAAATATCCTGCTGACCCACTGCCATGTGGACCACAGTGGCGGGGTGAACCAGATCAAGACCATATCCGGTGCAGCGGTCTGGCAGTCCCGGGAGGACACGGCCTTTATGACCCAGCCAGCCAACCTGGGGCTGGGCGACAAGTTTAAGATCACGGAATATCCGGTAGACGAATACTTCGACGACGACAAGACACTGCAATGGGGCAACGTGTCCATTAAAACTGTCCTGACCCCCGGTCACACCCCCGGCACTACCTCCTTCTTCATCACGGTGCCCGATGACAAGGGCAGCTCTCTGGTGGTGGGCCTCCACGGCGGCGTGGGCCCCAACACCATGACCGACGAGTATTTTGAGAAGTTCGGCCTGGACAAGGGCTTGCGGCAGCGGTTCATCGAGGACTGCGACAAGCTCAAGGCGGTTCATGTGGACATCGCCATCCCCAGCCACCCGGCCCACGGTGATCTGATGAGTCGGATCAGCGACGCCCCCATGGACTACAGCCCCCTGGTGGACCCGACAGAATGGGCCCGTTTCCTGAATATCCGGAAAGGATTTGCCCAGCAGCTCGCATAAGTACGAGAATATTGAATAGGGAGATGATTTCGTGAGTCAACTGACAATTTGCCTGATTATCAGCGTATTGACGGTCATCAGCTTCGTCTGGGGCAAACTTTCTCTGGCCACTACCGCCATGACCTCCATGATGCTGTTCTTCGTCACCGGCTGTATCGACGCAGAGACAGTCCTGGGTTGCTTCAGCAACGCCAGTGGCATTATGATCGCCGCCATGTTCGTGGTGGCCGCGGGCTTCAACAAGACCAAGTTCGTGCGCAACGTGGCCTCCGGCATCGGCCGGATCGCCAAGGGGAGTCTGACCAAGGTCATGATCGGCTATGTGCTGGCCGCCGTGGTCCTCTGCCAGTTCATCAAATCCAATCTGATCCCCTTCTGCATTCTGAGTCCCCTGCTGATCCGGACCGTAGAAGAGATGGGCATTAAGCCAAGCAAAGTCATGTATTCTCTTGGCATTGCGGTCATCGTGACCTGCCAAGCTTTGCCTCTGGGCGGCGGCGCCACCGTGTATGCTGAGCTGAACGGATATCTGGCTGCCAATGGCGCCATGGCTCAAATGAGCATCTGGGACCCCATGATTGCCCGCCTGCCTGTGGTGATCCTCACGACTATTTACTGTATTTTTATCGCCCCCAAATTTGCCCCTGATGAGCCCGTGGTTGCAGTGCGGGATATGAATGTTGAGAGCGTTGCCGGCGGCGCCATGGGTAGCCAGGAGATGACCCCCTTTCAGGAGGCCTGTGGCTATCTGATCTTTTTTGCAGTCTCCCTAGCCCTGCTGGTCAGCTCCAGCTTTGGCTGGCCCACCTGGGCGATCTGCGTGATCGGCGCCATCGCCATGGTGCTCACCGGCGTGCTGAAACC
>CALWWH010000259.1 GCA_944385195.1 uncultured Oscillospiraceae bacterium
ACCGGCTTTCGGGACCTGGACAAGCAGATCGCCGGGCTCAATAAGTCCGATCTTTTGATCGTCGCAGCCCGTCCCGGCATGGGAAAGTCCGCTCTGGCGCTGAATTTGGCCCTAAATGTCGCCCGCAAGAGCGACAAGTGCGTGGCACTGTTCTCCCTGGAGATGTCCCGGGAGCAGCTGGCCATGCGCCTGCCCTCCACCGAGAGCTTTGTAGACAACCGTAAGCTGCTCACCGGAAAACTGGACGACGAAGAGTGGGGCAAGCTGGGCTACGCCTCCGCCGCTCTGAGCCAGATGGACATCCGCATTGATGATAATCCCTCCGTCACCGCCGCTGAGATGAACGCCAAGTGCCGGCGTATCGATAACCTGGGGATGGTTATAATAGACTATCTGCAGCTGATGACCGGCGGCAAACCCGGCGACAACCGTGTGAGCATCATCAGTGACATCTCCCGCAGCCTGAAGATCATGGCAAAAGAGCTGAACGTACCGGTCATCTGCCTCAGTCAGCTCTCCCGCGCGGCCGAAAGCCGCACCGATAAGCGCCCCATGCTCTCCGATCTGCGCGAATCCGGCGCCATCGAGCAAGACGCCGACGAGGTGGTCTTCATCTACCGCGACGGCTATTACAATGAGAATACCGAGGAGGCAAACGTGGCCGAGATTATCGTGGCGAAGAACCGCCATGGCGAAACCGGAACTGTCAAGCTTCAGTGGCTGCCCCAGTACACGGCCTTCTCTGACCGGGAGTGGCGGCACAGTGAATGATCCTCTGACCAAATCCGTCCGGCAGGCGCTCTCTGCGCTGCCGCCGGGCGCGCGATTGCTCTGCGCCCTCTCCGGGGGCGCAGATTCTGTGGCGATGACCCACTGCGTCTGGACGCTCAGGGATGGTTTTGAAGTCTCGGCGGCCCACTTTAATCACCATCTGCGCGGGGCCGAATCCGATCGGGACGAGGCCTTTGTCCGCGATTTGTGTCAAAAGCTGGGGCTTCCCCTCACTGTGGGGCACGGAACCGTCAAGCCCTCCGAAGACGCCGCCCGCCAGGCGCGATATGCGTTTTTGCGGCAGGCAGCCCCCGGGGCCTGGATTCTGACCGCCCACACCCTCGACGATCAGGCGGAGACCGTGCTCCTGCACCTCATCCGCGGCACGGGCCTTAAAGGTCTGGGCGGCATCGCTCCGATGGCCCATCCGCTCCTGCGGCCTCTGTTGCAGGTCCGGCGGAGGGATGTAATGGCCTACCTCCGAGCCAACGACCTTGCCTTTGTCGAGGACAGCACCAACGCAGAAGACCACTACCGCCGCAACCGCATCCGCCATCAAGTTCTGCCGCTGCTGGAGGCGGAGAACCCCAGGATCACCGAGCACCTGGCAGCCCTGGCCGCACAGCTGCGCGGAGACGAGGAGTTGCTGCAAGATCTGAGCCTTCAAGCCCTTAAAAACTGCACCGAGGGGAAAACGCTGCACTGTCAGGCCCTGCAAGACTATCCCGACGCCCTGCAAAACCGCATACTGCGGGCATTTTGCCCCGTGGAACTGAGCGGCAAACAGACCGACGCCCTGCGGCGTTTGGCCCGTGAGCGCATAGGCAGCGGCAGAATTGACCTGCCCCAGGGCTGGACGGCCCTGCGTTCCTACGACCGCCTGCGCATCGAGCGCGGAAGCTCCGCCCCCTGGGAGCCTGCAAGCCTCCCCCTGCCGGGCAGCATCACTGTGGGCAATTGGCGCATCGTCTGCGAAAAAAGCATTGCTCCGGCAGAAATTTCACAATTTGGCTACACATTTTATCTGGCACATGATACAATATCTGGCGTAGTTACCGTCCGCCCCCGGCAAAGCGGCGACAGCCTGCATCTGCCCGGAGGCACACGAACGCTCAAGCGCCTGATGATCGACCGAAAAATACCCGCCCAGGAGCGGGATCAGATCCCCGTGCTCAGCGACGCCAGGGGCGTCCTGGCCGTGATGGGATTGGCGGCAGACGGCCATCGTCTGGCTCAAACGGGTCAGATGGCCTGGAAAATGACTGCCGAAGAGATAGAGAGGGTAGAGAGCAATGAGCTGTGAAAAATTGGAAGTTCTGATCTCAGAAGATCAAATTGCGCAGCGCGTCGGTGAACTGGCCGCGCAGCTGCGCGCCGACTACGGCGACAAGAACCCGCTGTTTGTGGGTATTCTGCGCAGCTGCTATGTGTTCATGGCAGACATCATCCGCAAGTTCAATGCCCCCTGCGATATCGATTTTCTGGCGGTGTCCAGCTACGGCCCCAACCGGGACGGTATCATCCTCTCCCGGGATGTGGGCACCATGCCCATGGGGCGCCATGTGGTGGTGTTGGAAAGCCTGCTGGATTCTGGCCGCACCATGAGCTTTGTCACCCACCTGCTCAGCCGCCGGGATGTAAAATCCCTGGAGGTCTGCACGCTGCTGGACAAACCTGATGACCGGGAAATCCCCCAGACGGCAAAATATGTGGGCTTTACCCTCCCCAACTGTTCCACCGTCGGCTACGGCCTGGATGACGACGAGCGTTACCGCTACCTGCCCTACATCGGCAAGGTGGTTCATACGGAAGATTGATTACGGAATGGAAGTGTGCAATTGAAACGAAAAAACTACGGGAACATCGGGTTTTATGTCCTGATCTTCATCATTTTGCTCTCGACCGTGCTGATCCTGCTCAACCCCACGCAGAGCGCCTCCATCAGCTATAAAGAGGTTCGCGATCTTTTTAAAGAAGGTCAGGTCAAGTACTTCGCCATTGAAGACAACGTGCTCTATATGGAGCTCTACGAGCCCTATGAGGACATGACCTTTATCTCTTATGAGCTGGCTTACTTCGACCTGTTCTACTATGACCTGTGGGATCTGATCGAGGAGCAGGACGAGGCCGGCATCATCGAGGACTTTGATATCCCGCCGGCCTATGAGACCCCCTGGTGGGTCATGTTCATCCCCTATCTGCTCATTGGCGTGCTGATTCTGGGCCTGTGGTTCTTTATGATGAACCGCTCTCAGGGC
>CALWWH010000260.1 GCA_944385195.1 uncultured Oscillospiraceae bacterium
GAACAACAGGGCTCGAACCTGTGACCCCCTGCTTGTAAGGCAGGTGCTCTCCCAGCTGAGCTATGCTTCCGCATTTGAATGGATGTATTATATACGATATAGCCGGGTTTGTCAAGGGTAATTTAAAATTTGGCAGAGGCAAATCCATTTGCCCCTGCCAAACACGCTTAGAAAATCAGCTGCACGAAGTCGTGCAGGCACTGGCGCCAGACATACCAATCGTGGACGCCTTGATAGGTCTTGCGAATATGGGTATCCAGATGGGCAGGATCGGCACCAAAGCGCTCACAGATGGCGTCGTCCTGAACAAAGGTCTCCCAGAATGCGTCACTCTCGCCCATCGCCCGGAAAAACACCTTGTAATTCGCTCGGAAGCTGTCGATATCCGTCAGGCATTTCAGATGGGGCTGGGCCTCCAGAGACTCGTCACCACCCATGGTGCGCATGAAGCCGCTGAACAGGCCCAGATAACCAAACAGCTCCGGATGGGTCATGCCGATGGCGCTGGTCTGCATGCTGCCCATGCTGAGGCCTGCCATCGCTCGGCTCCACTTGTCCCCCTTGACGCGGTACTTTGCTTCGATGAAGGGCATACAGTCCTCCAGGAGCATCTGCGCGAAGGTGTCGGACTTCATTGTCATAGGAGATTCCCTTTTGCCTCGGATCATGCCATTGTTCATGACAACAATCATGGGCTTGCACTTGCCCGCGGCAATGAGATTGTCTAAAATGAAGTTGGCCTTGGCGTTCCAGACCCAGCTAGTCTCTCCCTCACCGGCGCCGTGCTGAAGGTAGAGGATGGGATACGTCTCCGTGCCGGTCTCGTAACCAGGCGGGACATAGACAATAGATGTCTCAAAGTTCTCGGTGGCCTTGGACCAGAAGTACTCGTGACAGACCGTGCCGTGGGGCACGTTTTTGATCAGGATGTAATCCATCTCCGGGTCAGGGATGTCCACAAAATTGACTGGATGGCCATAGCTGTAGTAAATTGGCGCCTGGGGGTGCAGAATATACGCCCCGTCCACACGCCACTCGGTGGCCTTCGGGCCGCTGAACTGGTACGGAAACAGCGCCTCCCAAACACCGTCACCCCGGTCCGCCAGGTCGATCTCAATGCCCTCTGGCTGCATCAGGACCGTGACCTTATGTGCTTCTTTGGCGATGATACGGAATATCACATCGCCATTCTCCTGCACAATCGCGCCGGTGGGCAGAGCTGTGGCCTTTCTCATCCGCTCGCGGAAATCCGTGATACCCTCTGGCACCAACATCTCCGGCCGCAGCTCAGAAAACTGAGTCGGCAAGCAGGTAAAGGCCCGGTTTTGCATCACTTCTGCGGGTATTTTCATGACAACTCCTCCCTATTTTTCGATCTTGCCGGCGATGACATAATCCTGCACAGGGGTCTGGCCGTTGTCGCGGCACTCACAGGTCTCGCCAAAGACCATATGGCAGTGGTCGCCAGCGGTATAGGGACGCCAGGCGGGTACGCCCTCTCCGTTTGGGTTGGCGTTCTTGGCAAAGTTGGCCCAGGCGCGGGTCATCACGCGGGACAGGTCGAAGTCCACGCCGGTCATGGGACGCCAGCAGCGGCCCACGGTGCCGAAGACATACCACAGCTCACTAGAGTGAAAACTACCGTCATTGCTGCCAGGCAAAGCATGGTCAAAGAGATAGACATAGGGGGCCTTCTTACCGGCCCGAAGCAGGCACTCGCAGAAGGCGCGGTTATTCATCATCATGCCGTGCAGCTGCCCCGCAATGGCCTGGGCGTCGTCGATGGTCTGCACAGGGAATTTCTGTAAAAATTCCTGACCATACTGGGCGGTCTGCTGGGCCTTCCACTGGTCGAGATCAGCGATCCTGCCGCCAAACATATTGCCCTCACCGGCGGTGTTGCCCACCATGAAGGGAATGTCAGGCAGCGTACCGGCCCAGGCCTTGGCGCCACCGCTCTGGGTCAGAACATAGCCATCCAGGATGGTGCCAAAGCGGTACTTGGGGAAGATCCCCTTGGCAAAGTCCATTTGCATACCAGGCAGGGCGTTGAGCGCATCGAAGCTCAGCTTGCGCAGCTCATCGGTGCTAGCGCAGCCGGAGTCTTTTAGCAGCTCGTCTCCCATGGCTGCGGCGTCGCTCAAGGGCAGGCTGCGGCCCATCATATCGCCTGCGCCGGGCTTGGCTACGCTGGCTGAGGACATGATAATGCAGCCTGCGATTTCACCCTCGGTCAGTGCAGAGGCAGCCATGGTCTGGACGCTGGAGGCGCCAGCGCTCTGGCCAAAGATGGTAATCCTGTCCGGGTCGCCGCCGAAGGCCGCGATGTTTCGCCGCACCCAGTGGAAAGCCGCAATCTGATCCATATGGCCATAGTTGCCAGCAGAACCCTCCTCCGCGATCAGCTCAGAGTTGGCGTAGAAGCCAAGGATCCCCAGACGGTAATTGCAGGTGACCAGGATGACGCCCTCCCGGCAGAAAGCCTCGCCGTCGAACTCCGGCTCGCTGCCGTAGCCGCCGGTCAGCGCTCCGCCATGGACCCAGAACAGAACAGGCAGCTTCTCACCACCACCCATGGAAGGGGTCCAGATGTTCAGATACAGGCAGTCCTCGCTGCGGGTCTCCTCATGCTGAAAAAACTCCTTGCCATAGAGGCTGTCAACTTCGTGCAGCGCCTGCGGGGCAATACAGCCAAACTCCACGCAGTCCTTGACGCCCTCCCAGGGGTCCATCGGCTGGGGACGCCGCCAGCGCAGCTGCCCCACCGGCGGCTTGGCATAGGGTACGCCCTTGTAGACGCTGAACTTCGGGTCTGCGCCCGCCGCGCCGCGGATCTTACCGCAGTCGGTGGTCACAATCCGGTCAAAATGCGGATAAAAGTTTGCCATAGCGGAACCTTCCTTCGTAGTTTGTTAGTTTTATTACTATAACATACTGTCTGTTTTCCGTCAACCCTGCCAGCGTCCTAATCTAATAGGGGCAATTTGGACGAAAGTCCAATTAATCTTTGATCGCATTCCATAGCCGCAGACTCAGTAGCAGGTTCATCCTTTCTTCTCCTGTCGTGAGGTCTACGCTGCAAAGCTCACGGATGCGGCCCAGGCGATAGAACAGCGTGCTGCGGCTGATGAAGAGCCGCGCTGCGGCCTCCTTTGGCTGCTCTGGGCCCGCCAGATAGGTTGCCAGAGTATCCAGCAGCGTACCCTCGTGGTTGCGGTCGTATTGGATCAGCCTTCTCACTGCCGGGTGCAGGTGTTCCCGCTGCAATGCCGGCGGCAGGGTGCAGACGTGGGCAGCAAAGACCTCAGCGTAGTCCCCCACAGGGGTACTCCCCTGCTGCAGCGCCGTTTTCGCCTCCACCCAGGCATAGGGCAGACGCATAAGGCTGTCCACAGGCCAGCTGACACCCGCCCTGAGGCCCGAGGCTGCAAGGGTCTCCATCAGCGGCGGCTCCCCCTCGGCAGGATATACCAGCAGCAGCCACTGCTCCTCGGCAAAGGTCCAGTGGGCCGTGGGATAGGCCTGGCGCAGAGCCTCAAACGACGCCTCCGGGCCTTCGCAGCAGACCAGCCGCATCCCCGGCAGCTCCCGCCAGGCCAATTCCTCGATGCGGCTGCGCAGCTCTGGTTCCCGCTCCGGGACTACCCGCAAAAGTTCTGCAAAAAGCAGATTATGCAGCAGAGTACGTTCGTTTGCCTCGTCCATGCGGCGGTCAATAATGTCAGCGATCAGCTCCGCCAAAGGCTTCATCAGCTGAATCGTAGACCAGTGAAACGCCTGCCAGGAGTTATGGATCACCAAATGCGCCACATCCAGTCCACGAATGCGTATAGGAACGCAAAGAAGTGTCTTTCCTTTGCTCCAAGCTAGTTCTTGCTGCAACTGCTCGTAATTCGCACACAGCGCTAAATAGACGCTGGAGTTGCGTATCTCCGCATACAGCGGCTTTGGGACAACCCCCTCTGCAACAGCAGCATTTAAGCGTTCGTCCGTAAATCGATAGGTACCGCCACAGCCCAAAACTCGACCCTTGTCATCCATCAGGAAGGCAGGATTGGTACACAGTCGTTCTGCCAGCTGCACTGCCCAAGCCATGTCGCAGCCAGCAGCATTGTTGATTCGATCCAGCCCGCGATAATAGCGAAAGTCATCGGCCAGGACGAAGTTGATATGGTTGAGCAGGAGCATCAAATTTTCCACATCCGCCGCCGCATCGATCACAAGGAGATTGCCTGGATAGCTCTCCCGGGTGTAGCTCTTCGGCAAGGGCGCATCGGCGATGCAGATACAGTCATGGGGAGCTTTTTGGGGATCCTCCGGCAGTTCTGACACCCGTCCCACGAACAAAAAGTCCCGAGAATAGACTCTGCGTTCCATAAAAGATAATTTAATTAATTGCGCTCCCTGCACCTCTAGCCGTTCATCTTGCAGCCATACAACCTCAGGTTTTGGTTGCTGGGTAACCGGCGTATTATCGTTGCAAGTTCGCTGGATAAAATAGGACCATTCCATGCTCATCCCCCTCCTGTTATTGTTATTTTATGACGAATTTTGGACAAAGTCAAGGGCGGCACGGTTTCTCGTGCCGCCCTTGATGTGACTGAATGCTCTGCTCAGATGGAAAACGCACTCCATTCAGCGAAGCAAGTACCGATCATATGCCTGCTGAGTAAGCTCGACAACCCGATCCAGACCTAAAGTAGTCAGATGCTCCTGGAACTCGCCCCAGGTCTGATCGTTCAGCTCGATCTGGCCCATGATAACTTTGACCATGAACTCGCTGACATAGGTACTGATATCCGTGACGAGCTTGCCGCGCTCCTCGCCCTCCTCTACCGTCAGAGCCAGGGTACCAGTGGAGTTCCACTCACCGCGCTTGCCCCACAGCTCGTTGTACTTCTTGCCCTCTTCGTTGACCTGGGACTCCTCGCGCTCGAGCAGGAAAACCACGGTGCCGTTGTGGATCAGATACTGCTCCATGGCGTTGCCGAAGCTGTCCGGACTATTGGTGATGAAGTCGTACAGCATGGGTTCGCCATCCTCGTTATAGTCGAAAGTAACGCCTTCGATCCCGTAGTTGGAGAGCATGTAGCCTTCCTCAGAGAAGCGATAGTCGATCCAGCGCATGGTCTGCTCTACATACTCAGAGTCGGCAAAGACAATCGACGAACCAGATGCCAGACCAGAAGAGTACTTGCCATTGTGGTAGATCTTACGATCATAGCCCTCGGCCGTGGGCAGAGGCATCAGAGACAGATAGGTGCCCTCTTCCGCCATACCAGCCATGGAAACATAATCGCCAGCCTGCGTATACATGCCGGGAACAATGCCACTTTCTCCATTGGCAAGACGGTCAGAGTTCCAGCCAAAGCGGACAGAAGGGAAGTCTCGGTCAATCAGTCCATCTGCATACCAGCCGCTCATAAGCTCCAGATAGTCATACATACCCTGATCGCGATAGGAGCTATGGAGCACATCATCGACATTGATGATGCCGCAGGGAGCCGCGCCGCCAACAGCATCCTCAGAAGAGAAGTTAAACGCGCCCTCAATGAAGTTCATTGAAGTAGTACCACTAGAACCAAGGTCCAGAGGAGGCGCGCCGTTGGTCTTATTCTCCTGGAACTGCCGCAGAACGTAATCCCACTCCTCGATGGTCTCAGGCATTTTCAGGCCCAGATCATCCAGCCAGTTTTGGCGGATCAAATAGCCCGCGAACGCAGACTGGGTACGGTTGTAAACCATTCCGAAGGTTGGCATCGTGCCCTCGTCTGTGTATGCGTTCTTGCGGTTACCCTCAGAGAGGTTAACCCAGCGCATATAGTTGGGAATCAGCTCCTCGTGCGCCGCGAGATCCACAATGATATCGTCATCAATCGCTGCCTGCCAGCCGCCATTGTAGTTAAATCCGATGACGCCGGCAGTATCGGGATAATCCTCAGACGCAAACATCAAGGACAGCTGCGTACTATAGTTTGCAACGGAAAAAAGACTCCAGTTGACACTCACACCGGTGACCTCTTCAATCTTGGCCCAGGCATAGTTGTCGGAGTATGGCTCGCCGGACTGGAGAATCTTGTCGCTTGCAGACTGCCAGACTTCAATGGTCACCTCACCGGGCGCGCAGATGGGATACTCGCTGCCCTCAGCAAAGCCTTTGGGCATCTGCGTATCAGCCGTTGCGTCAAAGGCATCCGTAGTTGTCTGTACAGGGTCTTCCTCAGGCTCGTCGCCAGGGTCCTCGACAGGTTCCTCCTCAGGCTCGTCGCTGGGGTCCTCGACAGGTTCCTCCGAAGGCGTCTGCGTCGCAGGAGGATCTGTGGATTCAGCAGGAGTTGTAGCAGGCTCAGAGCTACAGCCCGCCAGAAGACCCAGCAGCATCAGCGCTGCCAGCAGCATTGCCAGAGTACGTTTCATAGTTATTTCCTCCTTTTGTTGTTTGCGCAATGTAATGGAATGAAACTGTCGCAATTATAGCATGTTTTTTTCGTGAAGTCTTCAAACCAGCGTCCAAATTGGATCAATTCATATTGGACGCCAGTCCAATCCCCTATTTGCAGCAAAAAGAGGGACGACACGAGGGGTATCTCGTGCCGTCCAAAGGTGGAGTGTAAAAAGTGAAATCAAATTAAGGTGTGCAATTGGTATTTCTGCACTACAAGCGACGCTTGCTGGTATATACAAGTCATCGTAACGACCTTAGTATATCACAGTCAGCAGTGTTTGAATACTGGCAAAATTGCATAATTTGAGCTAATTATTTTTCTAAAATTTAATATATTGCACAGTTTTATCCAATGGCGGCACGGGATACATCCGTGCCGCCATTGGATATCCTTTTTTAATTTCCTGGTTTCGGGAATTTATTACGAACCAGATGCTCCCCGTAAAGCGGCATAATAACATCCTGGTGGAATCGATCCAGATCGCGCAAAGCGTCCAGCTTCTTATTGAAGTTTAGTTTGTCGGCAAACTCCCGAATCTTTGCAGCACCGATTTCTGCCTTCTGCTCCAACTCCTCGCGGGACATAACGCAGGAGGAGGACCCACCGTGCTCTAGGACATTTCCATACTTCCAGGCAGTGTAGTAGCCGCCGCCCTTAGGGTAAAGTTCCGTCATGCTCTCCGGCAGGCAGTGAGACAGATCGCTCTGCGGGGTGATGATGATGCCCGGGTGGTTCATGCCCACTGGCACATCGTCAAGACGCTTCATCAGCTGATAGGCCCCGAAAAGCATGTTGTCTAAGGTCTCCATGTTCAGCTCCATGTCAACTTCTTTCATAAGAGTCATGACATCTCCATAGAACAGCGGAACCTTGGTTTCATCCAGGAACTGCGTCAACATCGGCAGGACTGTCATATAGGCCGGACCGTGAGCAGTCAAGAAGACTTGACGGCGGAAGCCCTGATTGAGCAGACTCTGGCAGATGGCTCGCAGATAATTTCCGCCATCCGTCATGCTCATATAAATGGTGCCGCGACCAATATCCGTGGCACCGGGGTGGAAGAAGGTCAGGTGGGGCAGCACCAGGCCGTCGCAACGCTCCGCCAACTCATAGGCCAGCGCCTCGGCAAAGACATACTCGCAGTCCAGAGGCATCGGGCCATGCAGCTCGACGGTACCCACAGGGATAAAAATCACATCATTGCGCTGCAGATATTCTTCCGCTTCAAAATTGGTTAGAGCGCAGAGATTTCGAGTCCTCACTATTACTCCTCCTCTTTCAGTTCAAAAACCCGGACAGCCGGGTGATCGGCCAGCGACTGCATTTGCGTCTCATCGCCCAGGACCATGGTACAGGGATTTTGCGCAGTAAAGGGGGTCCAGACGGGCAGACCTTCGCCATTGGGATCCCCCGTTCGGGCAAAATTTGCCCAATACCGAACCATTTGGCCAGAGAGGCGGTAATCTACAGCGGTCATTTTACGCCAGCAGCGGCCCAGTGTGCCATGCATGTACCAGATTTCGGAGGAGTGGAACGCACCCTCCTCAGAGGGATTGCCGTTCTCATCGGGCAGTGCTCGATCGAAGAGGTACACATAACAGGGGTCTTTGCCGGCGGCAACTTGCTTGCGAGCCCACATTTGATAGCCGTATATCATGCCATCGGCCATGAGGTCAGCATCAAAGCCGTCTAAATCTGCCTCAGATTGGATGCCATAAGCCTGCAAAATTCTGTCACCAGCCAAAGGGAAGTTGCGTTCCATGGTTTTTAGAAATACCTCATAGGGCATCTTCGTGCCGGGAGAGGGACCCATTTTGCCGCCCTCGTGAGAACAACATCCAATCATCAGCGGCATATTGCGGCCCTTACCCTGCCGCAGCAGCTGGGATGGATCGCCAAAGATGACGTAGTTGTCTATCACAGAGCCTACCATCATCAGGCCATAGGAATCCCTGTAAGCCGTCAGCGCCTTAAGCACCTTCTCCGGGGGAAGCGCGCGCAGTTGTGCGATATTCTTGCAGCCGGCTGCCTCCATGATCTTGACCCCAATGGCTTCTGCCTCAGCCAGGGAGCCCGCGCCCATCATAGACGCCGCACCGCCCCCAGACTGAGCAATGCCCTTTTGGATCAGCCCCTCGAAGGCCCTGCTGCTAGCCGCAACCTGGACATCATGCGCCCCTCCGGACTGACCCAGCATAGTGATGTTATTGGGATCTCCACCAAAGGCATCAATGTTTTCCTGTATCCAACGGGCAGCTTGAATATGGTCTAGGTGTCCATAATTACCGCTGGTCCCATACTCGGCCTCGGCACTCAGCTCCGGATGGGCCATAAAGCCAAAGATATTTAAGCGAAAACCTACTGAGACATAAACCACGCCCTGGGCGGCCAGCGCCTCACCATCAAACTCCGGCTCATAGCTGTAGCCGCTCATGTTGCCGCCGCCGTGGATCCACATCATGACGGGAAGCTTCTCCCCTGCTGCCTCGGCGGGAGTCCAGATGTTCAGGTACAGGCAGTCTTCACTAAACCTCAGGCCCTCAGGGTCGGGGAATTCTTTGCCATAAAAAGTGTCGGTTCCAGCTCGTTTTCCTTGAATGGCAGCGGGAGCAAAGGTATCGCAAACCCGAACCCCTTCCCAAGGAAGCGGGGGTTGCGGCGCTCTCCAACGGAGTTCTCCCACCGGGGGTGCGGCATAGGGAATGCCTTTAAATACGCTCACCCCCGGGGTAGCTGTGTTCAAGCCGGATACAGCGCCGTATTTTGTCATTACATTCAGCAGCATCTCAGACTCCCTCTTTTACAGAGCAGGCAGGTTCGGATCCGTCAGAATAAATTCTCTGATCAGCTCGTCTTTCCTGCCCTCCATCCCGGGATGTGGAATGATCTCGTCGGCAAAGTCAATCCATCCGTAGCTTTCATCACTCCGCGGCCAGACCGGCAGGCCCTCGCCATTGGGATCGCCGGTCTTTATAAAATTGGCCCAGTAGGAGCTCATCTTGTCAGCCAACTCCACATCCCACTGCGTCCAGGGACGGATGGGCGGGACATTCTCTCCTCCCTCGTTGCGGCGCAGAGACGCGAACATATACCACAGCTCCGCAGAGTGCCATGCCAACATCTCGTTGGGATCCCGGCGGTCACCGGTGCCGTACTCCTCAGGGTTTCCGGGCGGGACGCGAGAAAATATATAGGACCAGGTCTTGCTCTCCGGCCATCTTCTGGCGCGGTACTGCCCAAAATAACGGTTTTTCATGTTGCCGCCAAAGCCTGTCAGGCCCTCGGCACCCAAATGCTTGGACAGGAAGCCTGCTTCCTCGTCAGTGGTTGGAAACAGATTCTCAAAATCGTATTTGTTATATAGCTCCTCGCCAATGAGCTCCTTGGGCGCAGCGTAGAATGCCTCTGCGCTCTTGATCGGACTGCCTCCGAGAATGAAGCCACGCTGCATGGCGCTCTCGCCATAGTTGCCGCCGATCAGGAAGTCCATGTGGCCGCAGTACTTGTCCATACTGACTGCAGAGTCCTCGTCCGGCACCCACACACCGTCGTAGACCATGCTGCTGGGCTTTGGCACACCCCCGTCAAAAGGTCCGCCGGAGTTGACGTTGAATATCTCGGCGTCCGCTGCGCGCAGTTCCTCCAGGGAGGCGTTGCGGTCGAAGCCAAGATACTCAATGAAATTCATGCCTTGGATCTCTGCCTCGGCAACAGGAGCGTTGTGGCCTATCCA
>CALWWH010000261.1 GCA_944385195.1 uncultured Oscillospiraceae bacterium
AGACGATGGCCGCCAGAGCCCACCGGGCAAACCTATGGGGCAGGTACTTCTTCCACAGGACGACGCTCCCGGCGATGACGAAGCCCAGGGACAAGATGGCCAGCGCCCAGCGGGCGCCGCCGCCGGAGAGCAGTGAAAAAGCCGCTCCGGAGTTTTCGTAGTGGGTCAGCCGCAGTATGCCGGGGAGAAAGGGCATGGTCTGGCCGATGGCCAGCTCGGCCCGGATGAAAGCCTTGACAAGCTGGTCCAGCCCCACTCCCAGGGCCGCGATGATGAGATAGAGCATGGGTACACCTCCTGGTATTCCTCTGCCGGGGCAGAGGGGGCTTTGAACGTCAAACAGCCGCCGCAAGGCGGCGGCTGTCCGTTATACCCTCAGCACGCTGGCGCAGCGGGGGCAAAGCTCTGTCACCGGGTCGACCTTTGGGTGCCGGGCCCAGCAGCGGGCGCACTTCGGCGCCTGGCAGGCGCTGGCCACGATGGTCACGCCCGGGAAGTTCTCGCCGGCCATGCCCTCGGCGCTGCCCTCCTCGGCGGTCACGTCCGAGACGATGAACAGGGTCTTGAGATCCATGTGGCAGATGGCCTGGAAGCTCTTCCAGCCAGTCTGATCAAAGTACAGTGCCACGGCGGCATCCAGGGGCTTGCCGATGACCTTTTCGGCGCGGGCGGCCTCCAGGGCGCGCAGCACATCGGTACGCAGCTTCATCGCCAGCTCCCACTTGGCCGTCTGCTCGGGGGTAAAGCTCCAGGCCTCGTCGGCCACGGGCATGTCGTTGAGCATGACGTGCTCAGGGTTGGCCTGGGCGGTATGGGGCATGGCCTGCCAGATCTCGTCGGCGGTGAAGGCCAGGATCGGGGCCAGCAGGCGTACCAGGGCGTCGAGGATGGTGTAGATGGCAGTCTGCGCGCTGCGGCGGGCCAGGCTGTCCGCTGCCTCGCAGTACAGGCGATCCTTGATGATATCCAGGTAGAAGCTGGACATCTCGACGACGCAGAAGTTGTGGATGGCGTAGGTGACGGCGTGGAACTCGAAGTCCTCATACCCCTTTAGGCAGCGGCGGATGAGCTCGCCCAGCTTCACCAGGGCCCACTGATCCAGCTCAGGCATGTCCGCGAAGGCCACGGGATGGCTCGGGTCGTAGCCGTCCAGGTTGCCCAGAATGTAGCGGGCGGTATTGCGGATCTTGAGGTACTTGTCCGACAGCTGCTTGAAGATATTCTCGCTGCACCGCATATCCAGGTGGTAGTCGGCGGAGGCAGCCCACAGACGGATGATGTCCGCGCCGTACTTGGGCAGAAGCATATCCGGGGTGATGGAGTTGCCCAGGGACTTGTGCATCGCCCGGCCCTCGCCGTCGACGGTCCAGCCGTGGGTCAGCACCATGCGGTAGGGCGCGGCGCCCTTGACAGCCACGCCGGTCAGCAGCGAAGACTGGAACCAGCCGCGGTACTGATCTCCGCCCTCCAGGTAGAGGTCTGCGGGCCAGCAGCCGGGAGCGTTGCGCTCCATGGAGGCGATGTGGGTGGAGCCGGAGTCAAACCAGCCGTCCAAGGTATCTGTTTCCTTGGTAAAGTGGACGCCGCCGCAGTGCGGGCACACGAAGCCCTCGGGCAGCAGCTGCGCGGCCTCCATCTCGAACCAGGCGTTGGAGCCCTTGGCGGCAAAGTGATTGGCCACGGCGTCGATGGTCTCAGGCGTGCAGACAGGCTTGCCGCAGTCTTGGCAGTAGAACACGGGGATGGGCAGGCCCCAGTGGCGCTGGCGAGAGATGCACCAATCGGCGCGCTCCCGGATCATGCTCTCCATGCGCTCGCCGCCCCACTCGGGGTTCCACTTGACATTCCGCGCCGCCTGGACAGCCTCCTCCTTGAAGGCGTCGACGGAGCAGAACCACTGATCCGTGGCCCGGAAGATGATGGGCTTCTTGCAGCGCCAGCAGTGGGGGTAGGAGTGGACGATATCCTCGCTGTGCAGCAGCGCTCCGCAGGCGACCAGGTCGCGGTAGATCGGCTCGTGGGCCTTCTGGACATGGATGCCGGCATAGGGCCCTGCATAAGCGTTAAAGACGCCGTTATCGTCCACGTTGACAGGCATCTTGGGGCCGGTCTCGATCTGCGGATAGCTGCGGCAGATCATGAAGTCGTCTGCGCCGTAAGCGGGGGCGGTGTGAACGCAGCCAGTGCCGGCGTCCAGGGTCACGTGGTCGCCCAGGATGACCAGAGAGGTCTGGTCCATGATCGGGTGCTTGGCGACCATATACTCAAACTCGCTGCCCTTCCAGGTGGCGAGGGTCTGGGTGATGTGCAAGCCGGCTTTCTCCAGGACGGACTGTGCCAGCTCCTTGGCCATGATATAGATCTCGCCGTTGCTGGCCCTGAGCACGGAGTAGTCCAGATGGGCGTTGAGGCAAATGGCCTGGTTGCCGGGCAGAGTCCAGGGGGTGGTGGTCGAGATGACAAAGTAGGCATCCTGGGCGCCGATGGCGGCCAGCTTCCCCTGGTCATCTACGACCTTGAACTTGACGAAGATGGTGGTCACGGGGTCATCCTGATACTCGATCTCCGCCTCGGCCAGGGCGGTCTCGTCGGAGGGGCACCAGTAGACAGGCTTCTTACCCTTGTAGATATACCCCTTGCTGTACATCTGGCCAAAGATACGCACTTCCTCGGCCTCGAAAGAGGGGTCCATGGTCAGATACGGGTGATCCCAGTCGCCCAGCACACCCAAACGCTTGAACTGCTCCATCTGCTTGGAGACGAAGTCCGCGGCAAAATCGCGGCAGGCGTTGCGGAAGTCGGGAATGCTCATCTGCTTGCGGTTGAGCTTCTGCTGCTTGATGATGGCAGACTCAATGGGCATGCCGTGGTTGTCCCAGCCAGGGGTATAGGGGACCTGGTAGCCGCTCATGCTCTTGTAGCGGTTGATGAAGTCCTTCAGGCACTTGTTCAGGCTGGTGCCCATGTGGATATAGCCGTTAGAGAACGGAGGTCCGTCGTGGAGCACAAATCTGGGCTTGCCCTCGTTGCGCTTGAGCATTTTGTGGTACAGGTCGATGTCATAGACATGCTCGAGCATACCCGGCTCGCGGGTGGGAAGACTGGCCTTCATGGCGAAGTCCGTTTTTGGCAGATTGGTCGTTGCTTTATAATCTGGCATGGTTGGGTTGTTCCCCTCTCAATAAGTTCCGTTTAATATATCATTTGCAGCCTCGGTGGCCGGACGGGTCTGCTGGTCCACTTCCTCCAGAAGGCGGGAAGCGGCACGGCTAACCTTGGCCGCATCGGCAGCGCTCAAAGGCGCCGGCGGGTCCGGCAGAGGCGGTTGGTCTTGCTCATAGTCATAGGCCTTGCGCTGCGGGTCCAGCTCCTGGGTCGACATGGACTTGAGCAGCCGCAGCGTTGTCAGCTGCTGGGCAACGGTCTGTTCCAGCAGGGCCACAAAATTGCCCGAGGCGCGGCGGGCCGCATTGACGCGGGCCTGCTCAGCCCGCAGCTCGCTGAGCAGGTCGCCCAGCTGCGCCTTGGCGCGGGCCTCGGCCTCAGCAAGCATTTTGTCGCATTCCGCCTTTGTTTTTTTGCGCAGCAATTCCGCTTCCCGCTGGGCGCGCGCGCGGGATGCGTCTATTGCGCTCTCCCGGACCTGATATTCCCGCAGGGACTCCACCACAACCTTCAGCTTGCTCTTGAGCACCGCATTCTCGTGGTAGAGGGCGATGTAGTCCTCGCTCAGAGGCTTAAGAAATTCGTCCACCTGCTGCATGTCATATCCGCCGAAGAGGGAGCGGTCAAAGCTGACCTTTTGGATATCCTGGGGCGTTAGCATCGGTCTGACTCCTTACGGATCAGAAATACAGGCCGTTGTTCTCCAGCTCGTCGATCAGATCGCCCATAATGTCAACGTTGTAGGGCGTGATGATATAGGTGCTGATGGCGACCTTCTTAATCTTACCGTCCAGCGCGTAGGCGCAGCCGGACAGAAAATCCACCAGCCGGCGGGCGACGTCCTTGTTGGTGGACTCGAGGTTGAGCACCACAGCGCGCTTGTCGCGCAGGTGCTCGGCAATCTCTGAGACGTTCTCAAAGCGATCAGGCTTGACCAGCACTACCTGAAGCTGAGCCGTGGTATGGATATTGACAACCTTGTTGCGATCGACCCCGGCGTTGGAAGCTGCGCCGCGGCGGGCGGTCTTCACATCCTCGTCGTTCTCGCTGCTGCGGGCGCCGCGGGCATTGCGGGCCGGAGCGGCAGTACCGTCCTCAAATTCGTCAAAATCATCCTCGTCCTCAGCGTAGGGCTTCGCCAGCTTTTTCAGTTCATCCATGAATCCCATTGTTGGTTCCTCCTGTACGTTGTTGTCGTGTGATAGTATGGCATACGGGCCCCTGTTTAACTGCGGGGCCCGAAAATCGCTGAGCCAAGGCGCACAATGGTCGCACCTTCAGCAATGGCATCGACAAAGTCATTACTCATGCCCATAGATAGACAGTCCATAGTAACATTATCGTACTTTTTTGCACCTATGTCAACAGCCAAAGCGTACATTTTGGCGAAAAAACGGCGGTTGCTTCCGTTGTTTTCCACCACCGGGGGAATGGCCATCAGTCCTCGCAGCCTCAAATTGGATAATTCTGGCAAAAACGCCGCCATATCCATCGTCTCCTCCGGACTCAGGCCCGATTTGGACTCCTCCGCCCCAATGTTGACCTCCAACAGGATGTCCTGCGTGATTCCCTGCTCCCCTGCCAAGCGGTTAAGAACCTCTGCCAGCTCTCTGGAGGCGACCGAGTGGATCAGTCCCACCCGGCCCACGACCTGCTTTGCCTTGTTGCGCTGCAAGTGGCCAATGAAATGGATTTCGGCGCCGGCGTAGGCATTGAGCGCCAGCTTTTCCATCAGCTCCTGCACCCGGTTCTCCCCGCACAGACGGATGCCGGCGGCAATGGCCGCCTGCACCCGCTGGACATCGTTGACCTTGGTGGCCGCCAGCAGGCGCACCGTGGCCGGGTCGCGCCCGGCGTGGATTGCAGCTTCGATGACCGCATCCTGCATCCGGCGCGCATTGTCTGTGATCTGTTCCAATGTCATCATCGTCATTTCACGACCTTACCATCATAGAGAT
>CALWWH010000262.1 GCA_944385195.1 uncultured Oscillospiraceae bacterium
TGGATGCTCTGCTCAGCGCCTATGAGTCTAAGCTGGAGCCCGTCTACAGCTGTAACATTGCGCAGGCACGCCGCGAAATCCCTACCATCACGCACAACGTAAGCAGCTGGCCCAAGCCTGCGGTGCGCACGCCAAAGCCCCGTGTACTGATTCCGGTTTTCCCCGGCACCAACTGCGAATTTGACACCGGCCGCGCCTTTGCCGACGCAGGGGCTGAGCCTGAGATTTTTGTCCTGAACAATTTGTCCGCAGAGGCCATTCGCCAGAGCGTGAACAGTTTCGCCGCGAAGGTGCAGAACGCTCAGATTGTCTTTATCCCCGGCGGTTTTTCCGGCGGCGACGAGCCCGACGGTTCTGGCAAGTTCATCACGGCGTTTTTCCGCAGCGGTCCGGTTCGCGACGCGGTCAATGCGATGCTGGGCCAGCGGGACGGCCTGATGGGCGGTATCTGCAACGGCTTCCAGGCGCTGATCAAGCTGGGCCTTGTGCCCTATGGTGAGATCCGGGACGCGAATGCCAACAGCCCGACGCTGACCTTCAACACCATTGGTCGGCACCAGTCCAAGATTGTCCGCACCCGTGTGGCCTGTAATGCCTCTCCCTGGCTGATGGAGACCAAGGCAGGCGACATTTACAACGTGGCGATTTCCCACGGTGAGGGACGCTTTTTGGCAGACGAGGCGACGGTTCAGCAGCTGATGGCAAACCATCAGATTGCGACCCAGTACGTCGATCTAAACGGCAGTCCGTCCTTTGATGTGCGCTTTAATCCCAATGACTCCGTCTGGGCCATTGAGGGAATCACTTCTCCGGATGGCCGAATCATTGGTAAGATGGGCCATAGTGAGCGCATCGGCAGCGGAATGTATCAGAATGTGCCTGGCAACTACGATATGGGGCTGTTCCGTTCGGCAGTTTCCTATTTTAAGTAATTGATCATCCAATCCCGCATTGGGGTATCAATAAAGCGGGATTGGGTTCAATAAAATATGTTTTGGAGGTAAAAAAGTGAAAACTGATATTGAAATCGCCCAGGCTGCTAAAATGCAGCCCATTACCGAAATCGCTGCCAAAGCTGGCGTCGATGAGAAGTACCTTGAGGTATACGGTCGCTATAAGGCAAAGGTTGACCTGTCTCTTCTCAAGGAGACGGATCGTCCCGATGGCAAGCTGATCCTTGTTACCGCGATCACTCCCACCCCCGCTGGCGAGGGCAAGACCACTACCTCTGTGGGCTTGGCTGATGGCCTGGCCCACATTGGCAAGAACGTGATTGCTGCGCTGCGTGAGCCGTCCCTGGGCCCGGTTTTCGGTGTCAAGGGTGGCGCAGCTGGCGGCGGCTACGCACAGGTTGTCCCCATGGAAGATATCAACCTGCACTTTACTGGTGACTTTCACGCCATTGGCGCTGCCAACAACCTGCTTGCTGCAATGCTGGATAACCACATTCACCAGGGCAACGCTCTGAACATCGATCCTCGCCGCATTACCTGGCATCGCTGCGTTGACATGAATGACCGTCAGTTGCGCAGCATCGTCAGCGGCCTGGGCGGTAAGTCTGAAGGCGTGCCCCGTCAGGACGGCTATGACATCACCGTTGCTTCCGAGATCATGGCTGTTTTGTGCTTGTCCTCTTCTCTGACCGACTTGAAAGAGCGTCTGTCGCGCATCGTTGTCGGCTACACCTACGGCGGCAAGCCCGTCACTGCTGGCCAACTGAAAGCAGCCGGCGCGATGACCGTCCTGCTGAAAGACGCCATCAAGCCCAACCTGGTGCAGACGCTAGAGGGCACTCCTGCTTTCGTCCACGGCGGTCCGTTTGCCAACATTGCCCATGGCTGCAACTCTGTCATGGCGACCCGAATGGCCCTGAAGCTGGGTGACTACGTTGTCACTGAGGCTGGCTTCGGCGCTGACCTAGGCGCTGAGAAGTTCCTGGATATCAAGTGCCGCTTTGCTGGTTTGGATCCCTCCGCTGTTGTCGTTGTGGCTACCATTCGCGCGCTGAAGATGCACGGTGGTATGGCAAAAACGGAGCTGGGTAACGAGAATCTCGAGGCCCTGAAAGCCGGACTGCCCAACCTGATGCGTCATGTGGGCAATATGCAGGATGTCTATGGACTGCCTGTAGTTGTTGCCGTCAACAAGTTCCCCACCGACACTGATGCTGAGGTTGCCCTGCTGCGCGAAGAGTGCAAGAAGCTGGGAGTCCATGCGGTTTTGTCCGATGTATGGGCTAAGGGTGGCGAAGGCGGCATCGAACTGGCTGAGGCTGTTGTTGAGCTTTGCGAGAAGCCCCACGATTTCCACTTCAGCTATGAAGACGAAGACTCCCTGGAGACCAAGATCCAGAAGATTGTCCAGCGCGTCTACCACGGTGCTGACGTAGCCTTCACCAGTGATGCGCAGAAGCAGATTAAGACTCTGCGCCGTCACGGCTACGACAACCTGCCTGTGTGTATGGCGAAGACCCAGTACTCTTTCTCTGACGATCCCACCTTGCTGGGTGCGCCTGAGGGCTTTACCGTCACCGTCCGTAACCTGAAGGTCTCTGCCGGCGCCGGCTTTATCGTTGCCCTGACCGGCGAGATCATGACTATGCCCGGTCTGCCTAAAGTACCTGCTGCTGAGCATATTGATATCGACGAAAACGGCGTTATCTCCGGCCTGTTCTAATTTTTAGTGTACAAACGACCCATCAGGTATATCTGATGGGTCGTTTGTATGTTCTGTGCAGCAGAAAGCTCTCCAATTGCCCTGGAAAAAGGGGATCGCATATAGTACAATATAAATGGATACTGAAGATAGGGGGTAGTTACCTGTGTTTAAGACACAAATCGAGCGTACGCAGCTGGCAAAGCAGCTGGCACTGGAAGGCATTGTGCTGCTGCAAAACGATGGCACTCTGCCCGTGTCAGCAGATACAAAGCTCGCCGTTTTTGGCAAAGCCTGTGTTGCAGCCCAATTTGGCGGCTCTGGTTCTGGTGCGTCCCGCGGCGGCAATTGCGTCCAGTTTGCAGAGGCAGCAAAGACTGCCGGACTCAATTGTACGGCGGAGAGTATTGCTTTCTATACAGCGTGGCAACAGACGCAGCCAAAGCGGGGCATGTTTGGTGGCGGCGAGACGGGAGAAGAGGATGGCGAGGAGAAGCCGGGCAGTTTTTTTGAGAAACTTCAGGGCCTTGTGGCCAGCGGCATGATCTATGAACTGTTTGGCCGCTACAGCGGCCCTGCCGATGAGCCGGAAGTGCCAGTGGAACTGTTACACGCGGTCCGCGCTGAGACGGACACGGCCCTGCTATTCATTGACCGCACAGCCGGCGGCGAGGAGTGTGACCGCCGCATCGAGGACTATTACCTGCTGCCCAGCGAGAGGGCGCTGATTGGCGCTGTGACGGCGGAGTTTGAGAAGGTAATTCTCGTGGTCAATGAGGTTAGCCTGATCGATCTGGCCTGGGTAGGGGATTACCCATCCATTCGTGCAGTGCTCAGCATGGGTGCTGCTGGCGAGCAGGAGATGCCCGCGTTGATTGACCTGCTGACCGGCGCCGCAGTACCCAGTGGCAAATTGGCGCAGACTATGGTGCTGCGCTATGAGGATCATCCCAGTGCGCCCTATATCAAAACCAACAAGGAAAAGCCTGAGGAGCTGCTGACCTATGCCGACTTCGGGCTTTGTGCTGAGGATAACGGCAGCGTCGGCTTTGAGAAAAGCATTGTCAGCGTCTATGGAGAGGACATTTACGTCGGCTACAGGTATTTTGATTCCTATGACAAGCCTGTGTTGTATCCGTTTGGATATGGCCTGAGCTACACCAGTTTTGACATTTCCTGTGTTGCGGTCAGCTATGCCAGCCGCAAGGTCAGCGTTAATGTAACCGTGACCAACACCGGCACGGCCTATGCCGGAAAGGAAGTGGTGCAGATCTACATCAGCGCGCCCAGTGGGAAATTAAATCAGCCCAAGCAAAAGTTGGCAGGCTTTGCAAAGACCAGGCTCCTGGCCTGCGGCGAGGCTCAGACCCTGACTATTGAGATTCCCCTCGAGGACTTTGCCAGCTATGATATGGACGCTGCTGCATTTGTGCTGGAGGCGGGCAACTATCAGCTGCGCGTGGGCAGCAGTTCTCGCCACAACACTGTCGCAGCGCAGTTTGTGGTCTGTCAGACCATTGTAGTCGAACAGCTGTGTAATCGCCTAAGCATGAAAGTCTGTAATGCGGAGAAGTTAGCCCTGCTGAATCTTCCTGCGCCCATGGACGAAAGCGAAGCGCCGGTGGCCTTCACCCTCACGCAAAAAGATGTGGAGATTTTTAGATCGGAAGAGCACACGTC
>CALWWH010000263.1 GCA_944385195.1 uncultured Oscillospiraceae bacterium
CCGGCATGCGCTGAATAAACCAGCGTTTCGCCTTTTCAATCTGCACCTCCGAAACGCGCATTGATGTCGGCGGGTCAGGGGATAAGTCTATAACTGTGATGAAAACAGGTGGCAGTAAAAGCCATAATAACATGCCTTCTTATTTCAAAATATGCGCTCATGTTCGTGCCGGCTAATGTTGTCCGCTTTAGTCTTATATACGGGCTGGTTAACCTGCTCGAATATGGGCAGCAATGAGAATGTAAGGGGGCATGTTATTATGAGCCAAACTGGATCCTGTTTTTTCAGTTTGTGATCCTGTAGGCCCTATTGCGGCAGAATGAGACCAGATAATGTTTCCGTCAATACAATTATAGTTTTCACTTCCAGATTGCCCATTTACGCGAGTCCCTGTTACATTTTCCCCATGACTATGGCTGGGTATTTCCGAGATCGTAAGCTGATGGGTTGCTTCACCTCCAGTAGCTCCAAAATTAGAGGCCGAAACTAACGGAAAGCGATCTGCCAGCATAGCGAGGTTAAACATCCCCTCAGCGGCGCCGGATGACAGGCTGTCCCCGTAAAGCGCGTAGAGCTGCGGATAAACCTCGGGGTCGAGGTCGTCATCAAAATTGACCCAGGGATACGTCTTACTGTTCACATCCCCGCTCGCATATGTAATGCGATAAAACCCGAAGGTAATCTCACCGATGGGAACCATCAGTTCCTCCAGTCGATCTTCAGGAATCGCTCCAACATCAGCAGCGTTCAGCTCGATTTCTGCACCGCTTTTTCCATTAACGCTTTGGATTACACCAGGATCTCCTTTTTCTCCTTTTGGACCGGTAGGGCCAGTAGGGCCTTGAGGTCCAGGATCTCCTTGCGGCCCCTGTGGACCGGTCGCACCGGTTGGACCGATCTCTCCCTGCGGCCCAGGTTCTCCCTGAGGTCCGGTTTTTCCTTGAGGCCCGGTTTCTCCCTGCGGCCCTTGCGGTCCAGGATCGCCTTGTGCTCCAGGCTCTCCGGCATCACCCTTTGGCCCCTGAGGGCCGGTCTTTCCTTGCGGGCCTTGCGGTCCTGTGGCGGCTACTCCACTATCAACGAATGTTTGTTGCTCGGGATCATAGACCTCCCAATTCCCAGCTTCGTTGATGTTCGGAGCATGGCCGCTGGCCAGCTGGGCTGCTTCTGACGCATCAACCGCTTTTTGAGCGGCGTCCTGCGCATCTTTTGCAAGGTTCTCCATCTGCTGCAGGCTTTCTTCGAACATGTTTTTCGGGGGTGAAATAGTGCCATCAACACTTGCCTTGATCGTCAGGCCATTGGACTGCAGCTTAATGATTTCCGCACCAGATTCTGATTTTCCCACGAATTCCAGTACAAGCTGCCCCGGATAGGCTAAAAAGTCTGCGTCCAGAGCCCATGTGAGTATGACTTTTTCCTCATCAGGAGCAACAGAGGCGCTTATCTGTTTGTTGATGATCGTTCGATAATCAGGATGCCCTGCCCGAACATACCACGTGAGAATAGATAAATCTTTGCCGTCGTAGTAGCGGGGTCCCGTTATATCATACGTTTCAGCATAAGCTTCTCCCTGTGTATGCAGCCCACTCACACCGCCGAAATATACATATTTGTCCTTAAATTCAATTGTAATAGCCATGCTTCTCACTCCTTTAAGGTGAATTCACTACCGTTCCAGTGAATTTGGTCCACTTAGAGTCAGCAGTACCTCGAATCAAAAGAGTTCCCTGCGTGCCGTAATAAAATATAATATCAGCAATACCAGCAGCCTGATTGGCGATCTGGCCCGCACGGTTTGCCATATCCGCTTCGGCAGCGGTGTCTGCTGATCCGGCTGAGACTGCCGATGTGGCTTTTGTAGCTGTAACCGCCTTGTTGGCCGATTCTGCGTTACCTGCTTCAGAGGCATAGGCAGCGCGTCCGGCGCTGTCAGCATAAATGGTTTGCGCTGGAACACCTACCGGGTACTCAACGACATATGTGCCGCTATCTTCAATGATGCGGACTCTCTGTCCCGCCTCAAAACGCACACAGGCATTGCATTTATAATGCTTTCGGCTTTCTTTTTCCGTTCCATTGAAGATCAGCGCAATCCCATCTTCATAGACTGTCCCGACCGTTGCAAAGGACTGCCCGGGCGGGTCCTGCTGCACGATGGACTGTTCTTCCTGATACGTTTCAAGGATCATAGATATACCACCCTTTTGCCTGTGTGTGTCATTTTAAAGGGAGACTCAAGGTCGAGCCGCCATCCTGTTTCCTCATACAGAGTGCTTTCACCGTCCCGAATCAGTTCCACTACATCGAAAACGGCATGCAGTCCTGACGGTCCGGTGTAGAAGGTGCGAGTCTGAGATGTTTGCAGGCTTTTGAAAAGCTTATTGTCGGCATATGCCTGCAGCTCAGCCTGCGACGCGATATTGTCGAGTTTCTCATAGCTGACTACACGCCGGCCCAGCGTGACCACTGAGAACGGGCTGTCTGGCCTATCGTTGACAGCCTCTGCCCTCATGGCAGAATCAAAATCCGGGTTATCCACCTCAACAATAAATACATTGGGGTGGTCAAACATATCCACATTCTCTTTCCATTCGGGATATTGAATGGAGAATTCATCATCACGGTAGGTCATGGAGATAGATGAGGCTGACGGCATGCGGAATGCGCTGCAATGAACGATGCCGCTGCCGTCCATCCAAACGCTGTTATAGTTGATCTCTGCAGCCAAAGCATTGATTATAGTGAGTCGATCAGTACCCGGTTCCCAGTCTTCACGGTCGGCCTGAAGGGTGGCTGTATTAGCCTCGATCAGGAAGTCTGTGATACCTGCTTCTACCAGCAGCGAGCGGATGGCGTCGGTGTACAGTGTACCTTTCGCCAGATACAGCCGCTCCTCGATCTTCGAGGACTTCGCAAGATAAACCAAGTCATAGGCTGTGAGTTCCACAACCGGACAATTTCCATCATTGCTTATCCCAGCGTCAGTGGGTATATATTTGCCCAGCGGATACCGCCGGTCATCCACTATGAGCACCGGCTGAATGCGGTCTTTTAGAAAATTCACTTCATCTGCTGCCTCGAATTTGCCCGACAATGCCCACTTTACCTCAGCATTCGCTGTCACTGAGATAGAAGCGCCGCTTCCTTTGAATGATAAGAGGCGGGAAAGCTCCACATTATCCCGCAGCACGAGGTATTCAACGGACACATCACTCATAGCTGACCTCCTGCTTGTAGTCGGTTTCCACGATGGTAAACTCCACATCGCAGGCGCGATCATGGAGTATTTGTGCAGTTCCCAGCATACCGATCACTACATTGCCCCAGCGGTCTTTATATACCACAACATGCCCCAGCAGCGCCTGTAACGCCTGCTGCTGTGCCTGCTGGCGCACAGTGAAGGAAAAGCTGTGGCTTGCGTCCCTCTGTCTGCTGGTGTAAGCTACGGGTTTGGTGCGGCCATAGTAGAAAACATAGTCCACCTGTACGCTGTAATTGCCTTCATGTGCGGGGCGTTCGCCCCGGCGCAGACGCAGCGGCAGCCACGGCTCACCGTCCTCGGTCAGTCCAAGCACCGCATTCTCGATGAAGAGATAGGTATATACTGGCGCACTGTCTCCGTAGTAACCTTCCGCAGTGACGCCGCGCACCACATATTGTTGACGCCCGTTGCTGAAGCGATCCGTGTAAGAACTGTCTTTGGTGCGGGCTATAGTTTGACCGGCGCGCAGCACATAGTATTCCACATATGCATCATCCGTCTGCCAGTCCAATACAATGCAGTTATCAACGCTCTGAAAGCCTGCTGCAAAGGCGGGTCCGGGAATATTTTTCACGGAAATCACGGCTGTGGCTGTGGGGCTTTCTGCGCCAAAGATAGTCTTGATGGTGATCCGGATGGGATAGTTCCCGTCGGGAAGAATATAGGGCATGCGGAACTCTTTCGCCGTACTGTGCATCCACCCAGTATCATAGTCTCCGATTTGAATCCGCACACCCTGCTGATCTGCCGACTGCCAGCGGATGGTGGGACGCGGTAGCGTATCCGTATATACAATGACGGGCGCTGCCGGAGCGCGGCGGATAATGATCGTCGCCGCTGCGCTGTAGGATCCCCATACACCATCGCCGTTTTTTGTTCTGACCCTCCACATAAGCGTGCCCTGTTCAAAACACCCGGCGGGTGTAGCGAAGCTGTTGACATTCGTCTCGGCCGTGCTGAGCGTGGTATACTGTCCGCCCATGTTGTCGCTTGTCTGCAGCTCATAGGCTGTCTGGGCTGTGCCGGTGGAGATCTCATGCCTCCAAACGAAGGTAATGCCAGATGTATCATCCACCACCATACCTGCAGGAGATACACAGACCGGAGTGCTCAGAGCATCCTGCGTATTTACATTGACCCATTCGCTTACGCCAACGGTTCCGGTATTGGCGGTTACTTCAACCTGCCATTCGATATCATCTGCTGTAAATGTGCCGGCGGGGAAATCATAGAAGTTCTGATCTCCGCTGACCGTAACGCTATGGACATCCTGCTGGCCCTTTGTGCGGTAGCGCACGACTGCAGATGTTTGAACGATCAGCCCCGGTACATCTTCGGCTTCTTCTGCCGTTATGGTCCATCCGAAGCGGTTTATCTGATGCTTCAAAATCCGGCTGCCATCTGCCGGATATAGGTCCGCCGGAGTAACGGCAAGTTCCTTGTTCTCAAATGCTGTCCAACTGCTGGTTGTCGTGCCGCCGCTGGAATCTTTGGACTCCACCTGCCATTCAAGATCTCCGGCCGGAAGCACATCTGCCGCAACAGTATAGCTTTGAGTTGATCCGTTGATGTCATATTCGGTTGAGGTTGACTCTCCGGATTTGCGCCATCTCAGCTTTGCGGAAATCTGTGTTAAGGAGCCAGACAACCCATTTGGTGAAGTATAGCTATACGCCCACTCGAATTTGACAGGGAAGCCTTTATATGTGGTAGACCGGCTGGAGGGGATGAGATCCGTCAGCCGTACCGTGGTAGAGCGGAACGGATGGGTGACCCAAGCACTTGTGGAACTTCCGTCACTGTTTGATACGACGGTGACCTGCCATTCCATCCCTTCAAAACTGGGAACGAGCGTTGTGTCAAAATCGATATATTTCCTATCGCCTGAGACACGAATTTCCTGCGCATTCCCACCGGGTGCCCGATATCGGAAGATGGCGTATGCCTGAGTTACCGGGCCCACAACATTCAAACTGTTAAATGAGGTCTCCCAGCTGAATCTCTGGACAAATCCTTTATATACGGTCGTTCCATCACTGGGCTTCAGGTTGGCCAGATTTAGGGATACAGGTTCTGTTTCAACGGTTAATGTGGGACTGTTTACATCATCATTCGTATGGATGCGAATTGAGGATGCGCCGGCAATCGCTTTATTGCAATTGACCTTCACCCGTCCGTTATCGAATATGTTTGTTTGGACCCTGTCTCCCGCAGCCAAAGAGTGCCATTGATGAGTAGAGACTGTTCCCATAGGAAGAGAGGCAAGCAAATGCGCTCGAAACGTGTCCGAAACTCCAGTACCTGCTGCAGTATAATCCAGATAAACACGCATGCTTTGGGCACGCACAATCCGTTCTCCGGCAGACAGAGAAGGGAGAGCGAAATACAGATTGACCTCTGACCAGGATTCATACAGGGTAGATCCGCCGAGGCCGGATCCACCATCCCAGCCGACGCATTTTAAGGTGTATTGTCCCATCTTCACGCTCCCTTTCCTTTATCTTTTCACCAGTCCTTGCCGGGTCGTTTGCTTTTCGTTTTCCAGCCGGCGCTTGATAGCCACATAGGTTTCGATATCGTCAACCTTAAAGATGTACTGGCTATTGTCCACAAATGTACCTCCAGCACCGCCCGATAACATCAGCGCACGCGATTGTTCGGCCGTATAGACGGTTTCTCCACCGGAAAACCGTATCAGCTCCGGCCCGTTTTCTCCTGTCCAACGCCAACCAGGTGCTGCAGATCGTGTGCCGCGCGCATATCCTCTTCCGACCTGAGATTGAAGTTCATTCATTGAAGGGATCTGCTGTGTTTGAATGTTCACGATCGGCACTCCTCGGATAGCACTGACCAGCATAGCGATTCCTGAAGTCACGAGAAAAACAGCAGCTGCAACGATGAGAAGATCTGCCGCAAGGGTAAGAAATTGAGCACCGGCGGCCTGTGCTGACGGACCTGCAGCCGCCAAGGTCTTTGTCGCGGCAGCTGTCCCTTGTGCCATGATAGCCATACCTGCTGCCGTTCCTGCCGCCTTCAATGCGACAAGCGCCAGCCCGCCACCAATGAGCACCACAGCCGGATTGAGTTCAGACAAAAATGCTATAACGTCTGCACCGACGCCGATTATTTCACCAGTCGCATCTACTATGGCCAAGATCTGATCTTCATGCTCCAGCAGAACCTGTGCAAAGGTGCT
>CALWWH010000264.1 GCA_944385195.1 uncultured Oscillospiraceae bacterium
CTTGCTGACCAGGTCGCGCATATAGGCCTCGCCGATTTCCGCCTCGCGCTCGATCTGCTCCCGGGTCTCCGGCAGGGGGCCGGCGGCATGCTGGGTCTGCTTGTCATACCAGAAGGGCGCCGGGGCGTGGATGCTGGAGCACTCATTAATAATATCGTGCTCGGGGAACCAGTCGTTGTGATGCTGGCCCTCATAGCGGATGGTTCCAGGGATGTTCGCCTCGGCGCCGGTGGGTACGTCGCCCAGCCGCCCAATGATCTTGTAGGCGCCCAGCATCTGCGCATGATCGCCCATGCCATCCTCATCGCTGAGGGGTTTGAACTTGCTCCAGTCACGTCTCTTGACTTCCGGCAGGACGCCCTTGGTACGGAACAGGAAGTTGGGCTCCAGGAAGAGCATGGGAACCTTTGTGTCGTCCAGAATCTGATGGATAACGGGATGAATCATCAGGCGGGAGGGGCCATGACCAGGGATAAAGACCTGGCGCTTAAAACCCTGGGCCAGCAGAGAGCGGGAGATGGCGTAGAGATAACTCATGCCATCGGCCATACCGATTTTGACGGTGCCGGCGATGGAGTCGGTGCCGCCGGAGCAGAAGTACATCAGGTTTGGCATGTAGACCGCATTAAATTGCTCTGCAAACAGCTTTGCCCAGGCCTCGGCCATGACATGTTCACAGTCCACAGGCAGGGGGTTGTGGGTCTCGACGGTTCCAACGGGGATGAAAATGACGTCATTGGTTTTGAGATAGGTCTCAATCTCATGGTTGGTCATTGCGTTGAGTGCATGGGTTCTCATCATATTCCTCCTAAAAAAACGTATAAGGGTGAAAAGAATTGCGGGCAGGTGTGCGGACTTTTGATCCGCCCCCCTGCCCGCAAAATACAAGCTTTACGGGGTTTTCACTCACTTGCTCAGCCAGCGGTCATATGCAGCCTGATAGTTCTCGGTCAGGTCTTCACAGTTCATTCGCTGCAAATTATTGATGTAGTCCTCCCAGGAGGCATCATCTAAGGTTTCCTGGCCGGTGATCCACTTGGTAACGGTCTCGCTGACATAAGTGTTCAGATCGGTAGTGATAGAACCATTTTCGACCGTTTCTTCAGCAGTAAAGGAGATGCCAGGCATGTTGTATTCGCCAGGCGTGTTCCACAGATCCCAACACTTCATACCTTCATCGCTTATACTAGAGAACTCACGTTCCACAGACAAGCAGAAGAAGGTGTGGATCAGGTAGATCTCCTGCGCCTCCATCTGGGAATACTCGGGGTTGTTGGCAATCATGTCCGTGTGCCTGGGCGTTCCGTTCTCATCGTACTCAAAGGTCACACCTTCGATACCGTAGTTGGTCAGCAGAACCCCCTCAGGGCTGTAAAAATAATCAATGAATTTAATTGCCTCCTCAATGTGCTCGCCATCGGCGGAGAACATCCAACCGCCATTGCCGACGGTGGCAGAGTACTTACCTACCGGCTGCACAGGGGCAAGGGAGCCGTCTTCCAAGGTTTGCATCGGAGCCATCGCGTAGTAGGCACCCTCGGGCAGAATGCCGATGTCATGGAAGAAGCTGCCGCCCATGCTAATGGTGATAGGCGTTGCACCGACGACATTGGCGGCGATGCGGTCCATATCGCCGGTAAACTGAACGCCGTCCTTCGTCATGTACTCGGGATCGATCAGGCCTTCGGCATACCAGTCACGAATCATTTCGATGTATTCACGGAAACCATCCATGGAAGGGCAGTAGGTGATGGTACCATTGATGTTGACGAAGGGAGAATTCAGGCCGCCGGTCACACCAAAGACACCGGAAAAGAAATTACCGAGAGTGAACCCGTCATTGGGGAAGCTCAGAGGGGCCTCGCCGCCAGTGATCTCATCACGGAAGGCAGCCAGCACATCATGCCATTCGCTGTTGGTGGTCGGCATCTCCAGATCCAGCTGGTCCAGCCAATCTTGGCGGATAAACATACCGGCAGTCATGGGCTTAGTGCTCTCAGCAACCTGACTCATCCCCATTCTGTGACCGCCGTCACTCATAGAAGCCTTCACATTTGCCTCGCTCATGTTGACAAAGCTCATGTAATTGGGCATGATGTTCTCGTAACTGTTAAGCTCGACAAACAAGCCGTCATCATAAGCCTGATCCATGCCACCGGCATAGCCCATCACCTGCATGATGTCATCCAGCTGCTGGGAAACAATCGCCAGGTTGGACTGCTCCTGGTAGGAACTGTAGGCGATACAGTCCATTTCCAGATTGACACCGGTTTTCTCAATAGCCACAGGCCAAACCAAGTTTGTGCCATCCAAATAGTCGTTCATAGTACCCGGCGCATAGGCAGTCAGGGGCAGCATAATGGATAAAGTCAGGCTGCCATCCGTGCACAGGGGATAGACGCTGTCGGTTTCTTCGGTAGGCTCTTCGGCAGGAGCGTCAGCAGACTCCTCGGCAGGAGCATCAGTGGACTCCTCAGCCGGCTCCTCGGTTGCGGGAGTGTCAGCCGCAGGGGCATCGGGCGTGGTTGCCGGTTCACTGGCGCAGCCGGCGAACAAGCCTAGGCACATAACCAGAGCAAGCAGCAGGGACAAAAAGTTCTTCATTTAGGTAGTTCCTCCTTTGTTCTTTGCACATCGTGCATAGTGTTTGTCGATATATTAAAATTTTTTTGTAAAAAAATAAACAGCGCAAAAGGACACACTGTTGTCTAAATACAGAAGAACAGGACATCTATCGTGACGTCCTGTTCTTCTGTATTTTAAAATTACGGTCGATTCTGACGGAATTCTTTGGGGGATACGTTGTATTTCGCCCTGAATAATTTGTATATTGTGCTGTTATGGTCATATCCAGCGGATTGCAAAATCATAGTAATAGGGTAACTGGTGTTGATCAGCATATCGGCTATGTAGTTGAGTTTGAGCTCATTGAGGTACTCCCGAAAGGACAAGCCGGTTCTGCGCTGTATGATCCGCAGCAGCTGTCGTTCGCTGTAGCCAAAGCGCCGGGCTAGTTCTGCGCGCTCTATCGTAGCAAATTCCAACCGCAGACACTCCATGATTGCATCCTCCACTTTCGGAGACTGCCAGAGATGGAGTTCCGCACAGTCGCCGTAGCTAAGGGATAGATTTGCAAGAAAGCTCATGAGCAACCCGTCTTCCATTGCAAAAGAAGCCGGATCGTTGCTCAACGGCGGCTGGTATAGTGCTTGCATCCACGGGTCGTGCAGCAATGCTTCACCCATATGAAACAGAGCCCAGGAGTTGCCACCAAAGGCGCCGACGGTGTGCTTAAGGAATGTTGCAATCGGTCCGTCTCCCTCTAATAGAATCGAAAAACGCGCTTGCGTCCTGGTCCGTCTCAGCAGAATGCTCCGGCGAACGCAATCGCGATCAAACGCGCCTGCAGCATAAACAGTGCCAGGGCCCAAGAGCAATACATCGCCCGGCTGCAGCAATAAAGGCTGCTGGGAGATATAGTACTGGTTGAAACCGTATGGGCACAGAATGATTTCGTAACTCTCAGATGCGTGCTCCGGTAAGGGAATATAACGGGCAAAGCAGTTCTCCAGGACATAGCGAAAATCGCGAATATCGCCGGCGTTGAGCGTATCTGGGAGATAGGCCGCCATACGATGCCAGTTTTGCCCCAGTTTAGACATATATGTATCCAGATCGTGCAGCATTGCTTGACGCAACGCTTGATAGGCCTGAAAACTAGCTTGCAGGGGATCGAATCCCAGAGCAGTTGCATGTATTTGATAAATCGATTGAAACTGCTCCTCCATCGCACTCAGAGGAGGAATGATATGTAGCTCCATTTTATGCTTCACTCCCTCTGGCACTGATTGTACCATAGCCCGAACTTGTTTGGCAAGGAAAGAGGTACTGCGTGTTACCGAATATGCGCCCGCAAGAGGCAGAAAGGGCTGCAAGCAGAAGCGCACGGCCTATATTTATTCGTGGATCAGGCCTCAGAGATGCCGGAAGATCCCCAAAAGGCGCCCAGAGACTGTATTTGTGTCGCCGACGAGCCGCTACCGGAGTCCTCTGACCAGGAAGAATGCCCAGGGAACCTGGTGATTGTGACGATGCAGTCTGACCTGGAGAGCCTGGCCCTCCTGCTCAATCACATCAACTTCGTCCTGGCGGATGATTTTCGTTTTTATCGTGGTCTGGAGCGGGTAAACGACGCCCAGGGCTGCGATTTGGCTCAAGGGTCGCATTGGGACCACAGGGATACAGCACGCCTTTCAAGACCAAGCAGCTGCGCAATACCGCAGCCGGCGGGATGCTCTCCCCGCAGCTATACGCGCAGATCCCCTGCAGGGGCACGCCTAGCGGAGTACGACCATAGAAACAAAAAACAGCAGGGCTGCCAGAAATTCTGACAGCCCTGCCTGGAGCTAGTGAGGTGACTCGAACACCCGACCTGCTGATTACGAATCAGCTGCACTACCTGCTGTGCTACACTAGCAAATCATTCTACCGGTGTGGTGTATTATATTTCATTTTCATCGGATTGTCAAGTATCATCTAGCTCCATCTTAATAGAAACTACCCTTTACACCCGCGCTGTGGAGGTGTATAATAATGTCGTCGAAATCATAAAGGGAGCAGAAAACCGTGAATGAAAAAAATGACTGGATCTGGTGGGTTGTCATCATCGCGCTGCTGGTCAGCATTACGCCCCTAGGCCTCATCGGGCTGTTCATCTACCTCAACCGGAATAAAAACAAGACCAAGCAGATCCCCGAGAAGTCTGGGCAGACATCCTACACTGCCTACACCTTTAATGAAGCCATGGACGCTGCCTCCAGCGCTGTCAACACCGCAATGCGCTCTGTCAGCGAAGCCATCAACTCTACTCTGGGCGAGAAGCCCCAGGCAAAGCCTGCGGCCTCCAAGATTTCTTACCAGATGGCAAAAAAGCCTCCGAAACCCAAGAAGCCCCTCTCCCGCGCCGCAGCCCGGCTGAAAATCATCTCCGGCTGCATCCTGGCCGGAAGCTTTAGCATCGGCGCCATAGCCACCTTCTTCGATGAGCTGGGCTCCGTCCTCCACGGCCTCGACGGCCTCATCGATATGCTCGAGGAATTGATCCCTCTGGGCATCTTTGCCTGTCTGAGTGGCATCTTGGCCCTCTGGGGCTACTATGGACTGCAAAAATGCAAGCGCTTTGACCGCTATCAGGGACTCATTCAGCCCGCCCGCTCCACTCTGTCCGTCCGCGCCCTGGCCGACGCCCTGGAGCTGAAGTACAGCCGCGTCTGCGATGACCTGGACGAGATGATCGACCGCGGCTACTTTGAATTTGCCTACCTTGACCGGGCAAAAGGCCAGCTGATCCTCTCGCCGGACTATGTCGTTCTCTACGACACAGAGCCCGCGCCGAAAGCCGCCCCCCAGTCCAAGGCCGAATCCGACTCTGTACAGGACATCTCGGAGGAAGACCAGCTGCTGCTGCGCATCCGCCGGGCCAATGACCTCATCTCCAACCAGGAGATGTCCCAGAAACTGGACGAAATCGAGCAGCTGACCCGCAAGATCTTCAAGCTCCTGGAGGAGCGCCCGGAAAAGGCCGAGGATCTGCACAGCTTTACCAACTACTACCTGCCCCAAACCCTGAAAATCACCGAGGCCTACGCCCGCCTGGAAGCCCAGGGCATCGAGGGGGAGAACATAAGCGACGCCAAGGCCAAGATCACCTCCGCGCTGGACAAGCTGGCCGAGGGCTACCGCCAGCAGCTGGATCAGCTCTTCGCCGACGACGTGGTGGACATCACCGCCGATATCGCCGTCATGGAGCACATGCTGGCCCGCGACGGCCTGGCCGGCGACGAGCTTCAGCCGGAAAAGCGCAGCTAAATACGGACGAACACAGCGGGACGAGGCTAGCTCTTCCCGCTGTGTGTGTTGCTGTGGCCCGCTTTACGTATATTTAATATTCCCTTGATGTCATGTTTACGCAGATCTGTTATACTGAATTTGTCCGTTTAGGAAACGAGGTAAGGTTATGATCTACTTATTGGAGGATGACCGCGGCATCCGGGAGCTGGTGGAGTATGCAGCGGTGCAAGCCGGGATGCAGCTGAAGGGCTTCGAGCGCCCGTCGGAGTTTTGGGCAGCGCTGGACAAGGAGCTGCCGGAGATGATCCTGCTGGATATCATGCTGCCCGAAGAGGATGGCCTGGAGATCCTGCGCAAGCTGCGGGCCCGCTCCGACACCCGCCGTCTGCCGGTGATGATGCTCACAGCCAAGGACACAGAGTATGACAAGGTTGTGGCCCTGGACGCCGGCGCGGATGACTACATGGCAAAGCCCTTTGGCATTATGGAGCTGCTCAGCCGCATCCGCGCCCTGCTGCGGCGCTCTGCGCTGGGCACCGTGCTGCCGGAGTACCATCTGGGCACGCTGTTTGTCAGTCCCTCCCGCCACGAGGTCAAGGTCGACGGCAAGGCTGTCAGCCTGACCTATAAGGAGTTTGAGCTGCTGACCCTCCTGCTGGAGCACCAGGGGGCGGTCCTCACCCGTGACCAGATCCTTCGCCGCATCTGGGGCATTGAGTTTAACGGCGAGAGCCGCACCGTCGACGTCCATATCCGCACGCTGCGCCTGAAGCTGGGTGGCGCAGGGAGCCTCATCAAGACGGTTCGCGGGGTGGGCTACAAGGTCGGCGACCGACAGTGAGGAGCCGTCTCTTTCGCAGCTGCATTCTCATCGCGCTGCTGACCATGCTCTGCTGCTGCACCGTTTTTTTGCTGCTACTGTACCTCAATACCGACGACATTCCCCTCTTTGATCTGTTCGTTGACATGCTGCCCTGGCTGACAGGGGTCATGGCCGCAGTTCTGGGCCTTTCGATGCTGCTCTCACGGCGTTTTTCCCGGAGTATCGTTCAACCGGTCCGGGAGATCGATTGCAATCATGCTGAGCTGCCAAAGGAATACGACGAATTGGCGCCTCTGGCCAGCCGCCTGCGGCGGCAGGCCCAGCTGATCCACCGGCAAATGTCCGATCTACAGCAGCAGCAGGAGCAATTTCGCACGATCACGGAAAATATGGCCGAGGGCTTTGTGTTGGTGGGCAAACAAAAGGACATCCTATCTTATAATACCAGCGCGCTGCGGCTGCTGGATATCCCCACAGCCGCCCCGGGCGACAGCGTCCTGGCGCTGAATCTCTCCGAGGCCTTTGGCAGCGCATTGGACGAGGCGCTGGCCGGCAATCACACCGAGCGGATGCTCCACCGCAGCGGCCGTGATTATCAGCTGCTGGCCAACCCCGTCCGCAGCGACGGCCAGGTCTACGGTGCGGTCATTTTGATCATGGACGTC
>CALWWH010000265.1 GCA_944385195.1 uncultured Oscillospiraceae bacterium
TGCGGATGCGGCGCGTTTGAGCTGCTGCTGGCTCCGGAGCGCCCCATTACCATGACGGGCATCGAGCTGAACGCTGATGCGGCCCGCTATGCCGCCGAGAATGTTGCCTCGGCAGGCCTCAGCGAGCGGGTGAGCATCCTCCATGCCGACCTGCGGAACTGTCCGCTGCCATCGGATAGCGCACATGTGGTGATCTCCAATCCGCCTTATTTCACCACTGGGTCCAGTGCGGCGGCGCTGACTCAGCCGGAGTCTCGGCTGGAGCTAAGCTGCAGCTGCCGGGAACTCGTACAATCTGCTGCGCGGCTGCTGCGCACCGGGGGCAGATTCTATGTTCTCTGGCGGCCAGAACGGCTGGTGGAACTGTTTGGGGACTTACATGCAGCTGGACTGGAGCCTAAGCGGATGCAGGCTGCCCGGGGCCGGCAGGTGCGCTTTGTCATGGTCGAGGCCCTGCGCGGCGGCAGCCCGGGCCTGATCTGGGAAGACGATTTGAGACTTTCACACAGGAGGCGGTACTGATGCCAGGCATCCTCTATCTCGTTCCGACGCCCATCGGAAATCTGGGCGACCTGTCCGACCGTATGCGTGAGACTTTGGCTCAGGCTGATTTCGTTGCTGCGGAGGACACCCGCGTTACGCGAAAGCTGCTGTCCCATCTGGATCTGCATAAGCCTCTGGTGAGCTATTACGAACACAACAAAAGCCAGAGCGGCCCGCGCATTGTTGAGCGCCTTTTGGCGGGCGAAACCTGTGCGCTGGTTACCGATGCCGGTACCCCGGCCATCTCCGACCCCGGAGAGGATCTGGTACGCCTGTGCAGCCAGGCGGGGGTGGAGGTGGTGTCCATCCCCGGCCCCTGCGCGCTGATTACGGCGCTGACCGTCTCAGGACAGCCCACGGCGCGATTCAGCTTTGAAGGATTTCTCTCTACCAATAAGAAAAACCGCCGCGCCCACCTGGATAGTTTGAAGCAGGAGCAGCGGACGATGATCTTTTATGAGGCCCCGCACAAGCTGCTGGACACGCTGACAGATATGCAGGCCGTTTTTGGTCCAGAGCGACCAGTCTCCCTATGCCGCGAACTAACGAAGCTCCATGAGGAAATCATCCGCACGACCTTCGGCGGCGCCCTGGCCCTATATACGGATCAGGCGCCCCGCGGCGAGTATGTCCTGGTTGTCTGCGGCGCCCAGAAGCGGCAGGCTGCTGTCCCGTCTATGGAGGCTGCGGTTTCGGCAGTGCTGGCCCTGCAGGCTGAGGGTGTTCGGCTCAAGGACGCGGTGCGTCCCATTGCCGAGCAGTTCGGCGTGACGAAAAACGCCCTCTACGACGCAGCTTTGGCGGCTAGGGATGGAATGAGCAAAGAGCAGGCATCTGAAATCGCGCTCAGCAGTGCCGCTTTGCTTTCAAAAGGAGGCGGCTGCGATGAAGTTTAAGAAATACTATTATGAGAACTTTTCTCTGGAGACGCTGGCTGAGATGGATAATCCGCGATATGTTTTGGACATGGCCGGGGCAGACCAGGTCCTAGAGGAAGTGATCCTAAGCAGCCCGTACTCTCTGAGCGTGCAGGACTTTGAGGAGGAGGAACTGCTGACCGCTCTGCTGCACATAGGGGCCTTGCGGCAAAAAGAGGGTAAGCTTGGAATGGCCGTGCCATTCTTCGTCAAGCAGGACGCGGACGTCTTAAAAGCATTGAGTAAAACTGCCGCCCATGACATTGCGGAAGCATTGCTAGCACACACCGGGCAGATTGTTACAATCGCTGCGCGTGTTGACAATGGGTACCCTGTTGAGCGAAATCTGTATCACATTTTATGTGCATACATTTTTGACGGTCTGATGTTTGATTACTTAGAAGAAAACAAACTAGTGACCACGTCCTGTATTCATGACTCTGGGCTAGACTATTTGCTGATCTTATATGAGGATACTGCCTGCCTCAACGAGTATAGCAATCTGCTCTTATGTTCATATAACCGGCTCATCGCCAATGGCAAGGGTTTTGTTTCTTTTGGAGACAGCAACGGTGTCCGCAATGATTTTTATCGGTATCAACGGCAAAGAGAATTAAAGCTTTTATCGGAAGAAGAAAGCAAATTGATCAGCTGCTCAATGGAAACGTTAATCGAAAACTTTGACCAAATGGTGGATGGCGGTAAGGTTGAGCGCTGTTATGTGGAGGTATACGAACGCTTTGGTTATTGCCGGAACGGAAAAATAGCTGTCCCTGTTTACGATGCGCATGCCTATGAAATTGCGAGAGAATTGTTTGATTTCACAGTGGATAAAGTCAAAGAATATATTTTTAGTGCTTTGAGAGCCATACAGTTTGAAACGAGGCTCCTGGCAAATGCCCATGGGGTGAGCGCAAAAGACATTGCTAATGAAGTATACCATCTCATCTTTGGCGAGGTGAATGAGCTTCTTGTGAAAAGCGGCTTCGTATCAGCCCCGCCCTATTATCAAGGGGAAGGAAGATATTTTAAGTCTTTTGAGCGATAAATCTCCCCACTGGTTTGCAATGTCAGGAGCGTCCCGCAACACCTGCTTTGCAGGGCCCGGTATGGGGGCAAGCCGGTCATCTGGAGAGGCAACCAGAGAGACGGGCTTGAGCGGATTGCAGAGGGAGTTGCTGCGCGGTCTGGATAATCCCGAACATCCTTGCCTCCTACCATTACTGTGCCAACCGTGGCGTCATAGAGCCGGGGGATTAACTGCACCAGGGAGGATTTGCCGGAGCCGGTCCCTCCGATGATACCGATGGTCTCGCCAGCGCGAATGTGCAGATCGATATCCGTCAGACAGCACTTGTCGGGTTCACCCACATAGCTGAAATTTACATGATCAAACACGATCTGTCCATCTTGCACTTTTTCTTCTGGATTTTGTGGATTGGTGATGTTGGGTTTTTCATCTAGAATTTCCCGAATACGATGAACCGATTCACGTGATATCATCAGCATCACATATATCATAGAGAGCATCATTAGGGACATGAGGATCATCATGGAATAGCTGATGAGATTCTGTAGGTCGCCTGTGGTCATGGAGATGCCAGCCAGGATTGTTCCGTTTTCTGAACCTACAATCGCCTTGGCAGACAACCATGCGATGAGAGTGATACAGGTGTAAATGCTCACTTGCATCAAAAATGGGTTCAAAGCGATGGTGGTCTCCGCCTTGGTGAAATCCTTTTGGATATCGCCGGAGATCTTTTTAAACTTCTGAGCCTCATGATCCTCGCGCACAAAGCCTTTTACCACCCGAATACCATGCAGGTTTTCTCTAACCACACCGTTGAGCCGGTCGTAGGTCTTAAAAACACGGCGGAAAACAGGGTGGGTTACCCGGGCAATGGCGATCAGGCAAAGAAACAGGATCGGGATGACTACCACATAAATGAGCGCAATTTGCCAGTTAGTAGAAAAAGCCATGAAAAGCGCGCACACAATGGAAATAGGAGCCTTGGCGGCAACCCGCAGAATCATCATGACCGCGTTCTGCACATTCATTACATCAGTGGTCATTCGGGTAACCAGACTGTTGGTAGAAAACTTATCAATATTAGAAAAAGAAAAATCCTGAATGCGGTCAAACATTTCGTTGCGCAGATTTTTTGAAAGTCCCGCAGCCGCCTTCGTGGATGTCCAGCCGCCAATTGTACCAATGGCTAAGCAGATCACCGCAAGGATCAGCAGACGTACCCCGTACTGCAAAATCACATCCATGGTGGTGCCTGCGTCGGACAGCTCATCAATAAAGCGGCCGATGGTCACCGTTAAGATCAATTCGCCGACGGTTTCCAGCACCACCCAGATGGGGGTACAGACGGCGTCTTTTTTATATTCCCTTAGGTATTTTAATAATTGAAACATGCTTGATGAATTGCCTCCTTTTATTCAGTGATTGCGCAGGTTTGGGAACTAAGAACCTCTTTTCCTGACGTTTCCTGTGTTTTGAAATCTCGTCTGCAAAAGCTTTTCCAAACCATTCTGCTTGCTTGCCTTGTTCAGCTCCCTGTTGAGATATTCTGACCTGTACATACCTTTCGGTGCTGGGCAAATTGCCGATTCAGAATGGCCAGACTCCTGCACCATTGCGGAAGAAGATAGCGGCGCATATGCTTGCCGATTTGATTCATCCGCCGGTCCGGCGGATTCGTTTGGGCAAGCGTAGTGCACCAGTCTCTTCAGGCAGCAAAGGCCCGACTGCCGGCAATGATCTATGGAGCTGGCAAAAAAGGATAATCAAATATTGGGGCACTATAAACCCCCTTCTGCAATCGAATTGTTTGGCGGTGAATTGTCGCTCTCACACAAATATTATAGGACTTTATTCTTGAATGTGAATTTAGAATGTGTTATTATAAATAAGAATTTCTTATTAATAGAGGGTATCAAATGAATACAATGCAAATCTCATGCTTTTTAGCTGTAGCTGAAACATTGAATTTTGCCCGTGCCGCAGAACGGCTTCATGTCACTCAGCCTGCGGTCACGCAACAGATTCATTCGTTAGAGGCGGAACTTAATTCACAGCTTTTTCGACGCACAACGAGGGCGGTAGAACTTACTCAAGCTGGAATGTTATTTTTAGATGATGCAAAAACGATTTTAGAAATTTATACGCGAGCGCAAAAACGGTCGGATTATAACGCTGCTGATACCCGTCAGGCGTTTACCATTGGGTTTCACTCCTTTCATGAAGCTTTTATTTTAGCAGAACCATTGCAGAAAATGAAGGAAAAATTCCCGAACATCTACCCGATTTTTCGCATTGTGCCCTTTCAGCACTTATACCAGCGTCTGCAGGAAGAAGAGGTAGAGGTTGTGTTCTCTTTTAGAGAAAGCGGCTTTAGAAAAGGAATTCAATATCGAGAGCTGAAAAAAATTCGTGCAATTGGCGTGGCGGGGGCCAATCATCCCATTTGCCAATTCCGTCAGCTTTCTATGCGGAATTTAAAGCAAGAACCTATCGTCGTACTCGATCCCCAGAGATGCCCGGCGGATTATGGAAAATTACTGCACCAACTATTGGAAGACAAGCCCCTTTTAGATACCTATTTTTGTGATTCCATAGAAACCGCCATTACATTAGCTGAAGCACAATATGGAATAGCCCTTATACCAGAACTAGTTCAAAACAAGAACCAGTCAATATGCACGCTGCCTATTGTTGATGCAGAACCAATGTCTTATGGCGTCTATTATAAGACATTGTCAGGGTATCCAATGCGAAAAGCATTTGTGGAATATGCAAGGGAACTCATCAAAACCCCGGCTTTTAATGGCGAATTTTAGGAGGTACCTGAAAACCGCTATGAGAGGATCGGAGGACGCGAGGGACATCCCCGTCGATTTGTACTGACTTTGACGGTGCAGCTCCAATCCCTCTGGCAGAGATGATGCGGCGCGAGAATCCCCGTTGCTTTAAGCAAAGAGTCTGTCCCGGAAATCAAGAGCTTCTATCAGCGTGGAACAGACAAACCGAAGTATTGGTCGCAGCTGCTTTGTCTGTCGGCTACTTTATTGACGCAAAGGGGAAACCCATTGCGCTGAAAGGTGTCTTCCAGATCTTAGAAAGCGGTTAAACGAAGAATAAAAGGCTGAGTTTGACCCCTGTATCCCAGTGAAAATCTGATTTTAAAGTTAGAAAAATCCGCTGATCGGCAAGGCTACAGCTGTACCGATCAGTGGACTTTTGGGGGCCTAGTTGTTTGGGTTGCGGCGTCAAAATCTGGTAGTTAGCGGTCTTTACTGAAAAATCCGGCGACAGACATGATAAAACCGATCAGTATCAAAAGAAAAGATATCCACATAAGACCAACATAGATGATCTCTAGACCAGCAAGAATCATGATTGCGATACCCAAAAGCATCAAACTGTTGCCGAACAGCATGGTTTTCATACATCTACCTCCCTTCGATCAATACGTATAGGCAGCGGAGGTTGGAGGGAGTCCCTTACTCTGTTTCCCGATTTGCAGGCGTTTTCAATGTGATAGCGTAAACGGTGCTTATTTGGAGTGGATCGCTTTCTGCAATGTCGCCGTTGTAATACACAACAACTTCATCACCCACGGATACATCTGTGTAGCTGTCTGGGTTTTCCACGTCCAAAGAAACCACACAGTTGGCGCCATTGGGGTAGCCATCTGTTTCTATGTAGATAAGGATAGAGTGCTCCCTAACGTCTTGCACAATTCCGCAAATGCTTGGCTCGTGCTCTATGATATCGTTCATGCTTCTGCCCTGGCAGCCGGCCAGGACGAAGAGTAAGGCCAGCGCCAATATGGCCAATTTTTTCATGTCAATTCGCTCCTTTCAAACGCAGCGAAGGATTAGGCCTTGTTTTCTTCATCAGAGTTGTCAGGCGGGGTCTTCTGATCCATCTTGGAGAGAATCAGCCCCGTGCAAGTCACGATAACCACGCACAAATACAGGCAGCATCCAAAAACGGACGCACTTCCGACGTCCATGCCATTAAAGAGTTCGCCAGCGAAACCAGAGACGTATACTCCGCCGACCGCCACCAATATGCCCAAAAGGATATATTTTAACATCTTCAGCAACGCTTTGTTTTCCACGACAAGCACTCCCTTGCGATAGAATGAATTGGAGCCTGCATCGGCCTGTGTCTGTCATTTTAGCATAAAAAGAGAAAGAAATCTACCCCCGGAATGTTGGCTTCTCAGTTTAAGAGCAGGACAGAATCCTCCCCCCAAAAAGCGGGACCGCCAATCCCGGGCCAGCTCTGGCGGGCAGGGGATGAAACTGGGAGTGGAAATTGCAGCGGGGCTGTGGTATGATAAATACGCTTGTATGAGGAGGTAGAAGCCGCTTTTCCGGCGGCAGCTATCGCTTCTGGGAGTTTAAAAACCTATGGTGCAGCGGCCTATGAATGGACTGAAACAGCCGCAAAACCAAGGCGGTTACAACCCCAAGAAATCATTCAAAGATAAAGCCCCATGGGCGGAAGAGAGAGGAGAAAACTATGCCCTGTACTACAATCTTAGTCGGCAAGAAAGCCAGCCATGACGGCTCAACAATTATTGCCCGCAATGATGATGGCAGGTTTGAAGCCAAGCGGATTCTGGTCCACCCGGCCAAGGAGAAGGCCTTTACCTACAAAACGGTGATTTCCCACCTGTCTGTCGAGCTCCCGGGAAATGCTATGCGCTATACCGACTGTCCCAATGTGACCAAAACCAACGGCGTGTGGCCTGCCTGCGGCATCAACGAGGCCAATGTGGCCATGACCGCCACCGAGACCATCACCAGCAACCCAAGGGTCATTGGCGCGGACCCCTATGTCCGGTATCAGCCGAAAAAGAGCCGCAATACCAAAGAAGTCCCCGGCGGTATCGGTGAAGAGGACCTGGTGACCCTGGTGCTTCCCTACATCCGCTCTGCCCGGGAAGGCGTCCTCCGGACCGGGGCTTTGCTGGAGCAATACGGCACCTATGAACCCAACGGCATGGCGTTTTCCGATGCCAACGAAATCTGGTGGCTGGAAACCATCGGCGGCCATCACTGGATTGCCAAACGGGTTCCGGATGACCGGGTGGTCATTATGCCCAACCAGTTCGGTCTGGACCAGTTTGACTTTGCCGATGCCTATGGCGAACAGAAGGAAAATCTCTGCTCCGCCGACCTGAGGGCCTTCGTGGAACAGCACCACCTGGCCCTGGACATGGGAGCGGAGTTCAACCCCAGGCTGGCCTTCGGGTCCCATTCGGACTCAGACCATATTTACAATACCCCCCGCGCTTGGTTCATGGCCCGGTATTTCCTGCCGCGCACCTACCGGTGGGACGGGGAAGCTGCGGATTTCACCCCTGAGAGCAACGACATTCCCTGGTCCTTCGTGCCGGAGCGGAAGGTAACGGTGGAGGATGTGCGGTATCTGCTGGGTTCTTATTACCAGGGAACACCCTACAATCCCTACGACAAGACTGCGGCGTTTAAGGGGAAATACCGCACCATTGGTGTGCCCAATAGCGATGTCTGTGGGATTCTGCAGATCCGGGGCTATTTGCCGGAGGCCATTCAGGGCGTCCACTGGCTCTCCATGGGCGGCAGCGGCTTTACGGCCTGTTTCCCGGTCTATGCCAATGTCAAGGAGCTTCCAAAGTATATCAGCGGCACCCCGGACACGGTCTCCACAGACAGCATGTACTGGCACAGCCGCCTGATTGCGGCGCTGACAGACGCGCACATGGGAACGGCGCTGCAGTTTGACGAGCGGTATGTCAATGCCGTGATCAATCGGGGACAGCAATTCCTGTACGAATATGACGGGAAGATCCAGCAGGGGGAATCTCCGGAAATTCTGAAGGAAGCGAACAAGAAGATTGCTGATATGGTCAAGGAAGAGTCGGATAAGGCCCTGGCCCAGATTCTAAAGTACGCCTCAGAGCATATGAAGATCCGCTATCATAGAGGGGATAACTAAGCAGCTGATCCCCAAAAGCAGCACCAGCCGCCTGAGCTTTTCAGGCGGCTGGTGCTTTTTAGACCATGTGGATGAGGTCCCGCGGCGCGTGAGGGAGGGCAGATGGTATCGTTCCGGGCAGTGGATTGCGCCTTTGCTCAAATGGATGAGTTGCCCCTCTGCGCCCTCTCCCGCAGCACCGGCAGCGGTGTGGGAAGAAAGCATTTGCGATGGGGTGGCCTCACTTTTCTCCGGCTGCGCTTTCTCAGCGTCCATGCCACGATGCAGATGCGGATGGGCTCGCGGTACGCCGCAGAATGCCTTTTGTGCTGGCGGTATGGGCCGCGTCAACCGCAGGGGCAATCTGATCTGCTAATTTTCAGTAAAAATGAGTGAAAAAGTCGAATTTGAGGGAATTCTGACATTGACATTTTGGCAGCAAGAGGCTATGATAAAGCGTCGAATGTAGGCTGTTACAATTTTCGACACTTTTTTTCCTGCTTGTGGATGGAGGGATTGCATTGAATTTACTATGGGAAGTTGTGTGCATCACGGCGTTGGCCGGTATGGGTGGTACAGGCTTAGGCGGTTTGGTCTCCTGCCTGTTCAAGAAAGATTCAAGCCGGACTGTGAGCTTGCTGCTGAGCTTTGCAGGCGGCGTGATGACGGCGGTAGTGTGCTTTGATCTGCTGTCCGAGGCGGTGGCGCCGGAGGGAATCGTGAACCATACCAATCTGGCCTTGGCGGTGATGGGCGTGATGTTGGGCTATGTGGTCATCTACCTGCTCAACGCCTGGATTGACCGGGATACCAACCACGAGATGGCCCACATTGACGAGAGCCATCCCAAGACGGCGGATTCTTTGGAAGAGCTGATTCACGCGGATCACTATCAGATCCACGAGCAGGGCGGTCAATCCCACGGAAGTCTGTTTCTGGCCGGACTGGTAATGGCGGCGGCCATTGCCCTGCACAATGTGCCGGAAGGAATGGTCATCGGCGCATCCTTTGCCACCGCGGCCCAGCAAGCAGTGCTCTCTCGGGGTGGAATCGTCATGGCTGTGGTCATCGGATTGCACAATGTGCCAGAGGGCATGGCTGTGGCTGTGCCGCTGATCTCCGGCGGAATGAAAAAACTTAAAGCAGCGGCTTTGACGGTGATCACCGGGGCACCTACCGTGCTGGGCGCAATCCTGGGCCTCTACTTAGGTACCATGGGCCCTGCCATGCTGTCGCTGTCGCTGAGCTTTGCCTCCGGCGCCATGCTGTACGTGGTGTTCGGAGAACTGATGCCCGAAGCGATTCTCATGTGGCGGTCAAAGCTGCCGGCCCTGGCCACGGTGATCGGTATCCTGACGGGCCTTGTCATCATCTATGCATAACTGCGCTTTCCCCACAGTCCATACGAAATGGCATCTTGGCGTGTAAACGCCTCCTGTACAGGTTTGCCTCTGATATGCTCCCTCCTGGCTTTGACAGTGAAGACACAGCCCGGAGGGGGCTTTGCTATGCCCAGGGAGCAGCGCTGAGGCCCCACTGCGCAGCGGAGAGGTCACAAAAAGGCGCATACCATGGCAGCGATCCTGCCGGTTTGGTATGCGCCTTTTCCTATCATCCACCCATTGCCATTAGCTGTTATACTATGGCAACTCGCTTTCTTCAGCGGGAAGTGCTTCATAGTCGTATTTTTCCCAGCTTGCCTCAATGTCGGCGGCGGTAAAGAGATCCTGCTGCATATCAGTTGTGATGATTCTTCCGGATTTTACTGCAATTTCCGAATAAATAACCGCATAAGACGTCCCATCGGAAAGATGGAACCGGAAACTTGTCACCGAGCCACCAGCAGAAGGTTCCGTTGCTATGTCTTTTAGATCAATGCGTTCAAAAAGCCGATAAATATCTTCAATATCTTTTGCCTCGGTAATTACTTTTTTCTCTGCATCTGCAGGAACGATAAAGTGAAACAGTTCCACATTTTCCACATCGGACACTTCAAAGGGAAAATCGATATGGGCAGTTTTGCTGCTGCAGCCTACCAAGACAAGGACACAAAGCAGTAAGAGAACGAACCTTATGTATTTCCTCACACAGATTACCTCCTTCAAAAATGATGCTTTTATGGATAGAGACGAAAAACTCTGCAAAATGTTCCAATTTGGCTCAATTATTTGAGTGAAAGCTTGTCGCCGGCCCTTTGGCGTCAAGGGGCACCAGCCCATGACCATCGTGTTTTGCTGCAATCACTGGTGGGATTCGATCAGCAGTTAGGCAGAGGGTATCTTTTGTCCACGCGGTCAGGTGTTGTTTTCGTCATCCATACTTATGTGTGACCAGGAGCGGGAGCAAGAAGCTAAGCCTATGCCAGATGCCCTCAAGGGACGGGGGAGTATGAACGCGGCAGCTACGAGAGGCCGGAATGCTGTATTCCAGCGGGTGGGGGCAGCGGGAAAGGAAAATCCAATGCCCCGCAGCGGGGGCCTAAATGCCATTTTCCTACAGCTAAATAATTTGCACATTTTATGCGGCTCAATTGTCGTATTAGATATCATGACCTTCACCATGCTGCTTTCCTCTATTTGCAAAACGACCTTTACTACCGTCAAGAGCTTGCAGGCGGAATATGCGG
>CALWWH010000266.1 GCA_944385195.1 uncultured Oscillospiraceae bacterium
CGGTGTGTGACCCCTTTGCCAGCCGAAGGGAGATCTACCAGCAGCTCAGAGCCCATCAGGAGTCCCATGCCCAGGCGGAACTGGCCGCCTGTCAGTGCCTTTCCGGTCCGCACAAGGACGATTTTGACGTCCTTTTGTCGGGCAGAAGTTTAAAAAGCTTTGGCTCACAGGGTCAGACCCGCACTGCGGCCATCTCTCTGAAACTGGCGGAGCGGGAGCTTTTCCGCCAGGACACCGGTGAAGAGCCGGTGCTGCTTCTGGATGATGTTCTGTCTGAGCTGGACGCCGGTCGGCAGAATTTTGTCCTCAATGAGCTCAGATCCGGGCAGGTATTCATCACCTGCTGTGAGACGGATCGGCTGACTCGTTTGGGTCAGGTGTTCGTGGTGGAGAATGGGACGATCCGGAGCTGACAAAGACTGTTTCACGTGAAACATCACGACTGCCGCTTCCTGGTCAGGAGGGCAGGCAGTTGCGGGAGCATAGAGGAGAAAAGAAATGTACATCCACATCGGCAACAGTATGACGGTGCGTGAGAGCGCAATTTTAGGGATTTTCGATTTGGATAATACCACCATTTCCAAGCATACCCGGGCCTTTTTGGCTGCATCGGAGGAAGCCGGTGCGGTGATTGCTGCCACGGAGGATCTGCCCCGCACCTTTGTTCTAACAGAGGAATTTGGCATGGAGCGCGTCTATCTGACCCAGTTATCTGCCGCAACCATCCAGCGCCGCAGCGAGTCTTCGGGGCCTGGCGTGTTTGGCGTGTGAAGTTCAGGAGTTTCGTTTAGTTAAGGAGTTTGCTTATGTCTGAAGAGTTATTGAAACCACAGCAGGAATATGATGCCAGTCAAATTCAGGTTTTGGAAGGCCTCGAGGCGGTGCGAAAGCGCCCTGGTATGTATATTGGCTCTACCTCTGTCAACGGCCTGCATCATCTGGTCTATGAGATTGTGGACAACGCCATCGATGAGGCCTTGGCCGGTTACTGCGATCACATCACAGTGCGCATTCTGCCGGGCGATATCATCAGCGTCCGGGATAACGGCCGCGGCATCCCCACCGGAATCCAGTCTCAGACGGGGAAAAGCGCTCTGGAAGTTGTCTTCACTGTCCTGCACGCCGGCGGAAAGTTCGGCGGCGGCGGATACAAGGTCTCCGGCGGTCTGCATGGCGTCGGTGCGTCTGTGGTCAACGCCCTGTCCGGGTGGCTTGAGGTCCGCGTTTGCGACGGCAAGCACATCCAGGAAATGAAGTTTGCCAGGGGCCAGGTTACCCAGCCGATTACAACCATTGGCACCACCGAAAAGACGGGCTCAGAGATTGTCTTCAAGGCTGACGGCGAGATTTTTGAAACTCTGATCTATGACTATGAAGTGCTGGAAAAGCGTCTGCGGGAACAGGCCTTCTTGAATGCCGGCGTGCATATCGAGCTGCGGGACGAGCGTCCCGGCGAAGAGCGCACGGAAAATATGTGCTACGAAGGCGGTATCCGCTCCTTTGTCGAGTATCGCAACCGCAACAAAACGCCCATCCACGAGAATGTCATCTACATCTCCGGCCAGAGAGATGACGCCCTGGCTGAGGTGGCTATGCAGTATAACGACGGCTATACCGAGGATATCCTCTCCTTTGCCAACGATATCCACACCACTGAGGGCGGCACCCATGAGACGGGCTTCAAATCCGCGCTGACGAAGGTGCTCAACGACTACGGCAAGAGCAAAGGCCACCTCAAAGCTGACGAGACCCTTTCCGGTGAGGATACCCGCGAGGGATTGACAGCCATTATCTCCGTCAAGCTGACCGAGGCGCAGTTTGAAGGTCAGACGAAGACCAAGCTGGGAAACTCTGAGATCCGCTCCTTGGTAGAGAGCATTGTAAAAGACAGCCTCTCCACGTTCCTGGAGGAAAACCCCTCGGTCGGCAAGATCATCATCGAAAAAGCCATCAACGCCTCCCGCGCCCGGGAAGCTGCCCGCCGCGCCCGGGACCTCACCCGCCGCAAAAATGTCCTGGAAAGCAGCAGCCTTCCCGGTAAGCTGGCAGACTGCAACGAAAAAGACCCCTCCTTGACCGAGATCTATATCGTCGAGGGCGATTCTGCCGGCGGCTCTGCCAAGACCGGCCGTGACAGCCGCTTCCAGGCCATCCTCCCCCTCTGGGGCAAGATGCTCAACGTGGAAAAGGCCCGCGCTGACAAGGTCTATGGCAACGATAAGCTTCAGCCGGTCATCACGGCCCTGGGCGCCGGGATTGGCTCTGAGTTCGACCTGACCAAGCTGCGCTACCATAAGGTAATCATCATGGCCGATGCCGATGTCGACGGCAGCCATATCCGTACCCTGATGCTGACTTTCTTCTTCCGCTGTATGCGGCCGCTGATTGAGGGCGGATATGTTTACTTCGCCAATCCACCGCTGTTTAACATCACCCGCGGCAAGAAGACCGTCTATGCCTATGACGAGGCAGACCGCGACCGCATCATCGCCGAGATCCGCCAGCAGGAACCTAACGCCAAGTTTGTTGTGGGCCGCAACAAAGGTCTGGGCGAGATGAATCCGGAAGAGCTGTGGGAAACCACGATGAACCCGGAGACCCGGATCATGAACCGCGTCACCCTCGAGGATGCCGCCGAGGCGGATATGATCTTCACCCTGCTGATGGGAGAGAAGGTAGAGCCCCGCCGGGAGTTCATTGAGCGTAATGCTAAGTATGTCGTGAATCTGGACATCTGATGTGAGGATAGCGTGTTATGAGTAAGAAAAAGCCTGATAAATATACAAAGGACATCAGTTACCCGGATCAGGTGATCGTGAACGTCGATCTGAACCGGGAGATGAAGCGTTCCTACATCGACTATGCCATGTCCGTGATCGTCGGCCGGGCGCTGCCTGATGTGCGCGACGGCCTCAAGCCCGTCCATCGCCGGATTCTCTACACCATGTATGAGGAGGGCATCACACCGGACAAGGCCTTTAAAAAGTGTGCTACCACCGTCGGCGCCGTGCTGGGTTCGTACCATCCCCATGGCGATGCGTCGGTTTATGACGCCCTGGTCCGCCTGGCTCAGGATTTCTCCCTGCGCTACCCGCTCATTGAGGGCCACGGCAACTTCGGCTCCATCGATGGCGATCCCCCGGCTGCCTACCGGTATACCGAGGCCCGCATGGCGAAGATCTCCAACGAGATGCTCCGCGATATCGAAAAGGAGACCATCGACTGGACCCGCAACTTTGACGAGAGCAAGCGCGAACCCACCGTCCTTCCGGCGCGGTTCCCCTGCCTGCTGGTCAACGGTAGCTCCGGTATTGCCGTTGGTATGACGACCAACATTCCCCCGCATAATCTGCGGGAGGTCATCGGCGCCTGCCTGGAAATCATCGACAACCCTGAGGCGGACCTGGATGACCTGATGGAGCACATTCAGGGACCGGACTTCCCTACCAAGGGCATCATTGTGGGCCGCAGCGGCATCCGAGCGACCTACGCCACCGGCCGGGGCCGCATCAAAGTCCGCGCCCGCACGGAGATTGAGGAGTTTGGCCAGAACCGCCAGCGCATCATCGTCACAGAACTGCCCTACCAGGTCAATAAGGCCCGCTTGATTGAAACCATCGCCGAGCATGTCAAGAACAAAAACATTGAAGGAATCTCCGACCTGCGCGACGAATCCGACCGCGACGGTCTGCGTATTGTCATCGAGCTCAAGCGCGATGCCAATGCCCAGGTGGTCCTGAACCGTCTGTTTGCAACCACGCAGCTGCAAACCAACTTTTCTGCGGTCATGCTGGCCCTGGTCAACAACCAGACGCAGCCGAAAATCCTGACCTTGCGGGAGATTCTGGATGAGTATGTTACGTTCCAGAAGGATGTAATCCGCCGCAGGACCATTTTTGACCTGAAGAAGGCCCAGGAACGGGCCCACCTGGTGGAAGGGCTGCGCATTGCGGTCGATCACATCGACGAGGTTATCAAAATCATCCGCGAGAGCTACGATAACGCCCGAGAGAATTTGATGGAGCGCTTCCAACTGAGCGATCCCCAGGCCCGCGCAATTTTGGAGCTCCAGCTGCGCCGCCTGCAGGGTCTCGAGCGCGACAAGTTGGAGGCGGAGTATCAGGATCTGATGGCTAAGATTGCCTATTACCAGACCATTTTGAACGATGAAGCGGTTCTGATCAAGGTTCTGCGGGAGGAGCTGCAGGAAATTTCCGATAAGTACGGCGACGACCGTCTGACCGAGATTGAGACCGTGGACGATGAGATCGACATTGAGGATCTGATCGAGGAGCAGGACTGCTGCTTCACCCTCTCCGAGGCCGGGTATATCAAGCGTATGCCCGCCTCCACTTACCGCACCCAGCGCCGGGGCGGCCGGGGCATCAGCGGGCAGAGTCTGAAGGAAGAGGATTACGTCAAGACCCTGATGATCGCCAACAGCCATGATTATCTGCTCTTCTTCACCAATAAGGGCCGTGTCCACCGGCGCAAGGGGTATCAGATTCCCGAGGCTGGCAGAACAGCCCGCGGCACAGCCATTGTCAACATCCTGCCTCTGGAGCCGGACGAGGTGGTCACAGCGATTCTCACTACCCGCGAGTTTACGGAGGATTACCTGATGATGGTCACCCGCAAGGGCACTGTCAAGCGGCTGGAGCTTCTGTCGCTGCACACTGCCCGCAAGGGCGGCATCCGCGCCATCTCCCTGGAGGAGGGAGATGAGCTGATCTCCGTCTTCAAGACCAGCGGTGAGGACAACGTCATCCTCGCCACCCGCAAGGGCATGGCCATCTGCTTCTCCGAGGCCGATGTGCGTCCCATGGGCCGCGACGCCGCCGGTGTCCGCGGCATCAAGCTGGCGCAGGACGATATGGTCATCGGCGCAGAGCTCTATGAGGCCGGTAAGTGCCTTTTGACTGTCACGGAGAAGGGCTTCGGAAAGCGGACCGCTGTGGAGGAGTATCTCCGCGGCAGCGACGACGGCGGCGCGCCCCAGTCCCGCGGCGGCAAGGGGATGAAAAATTACAACATCACGGCCAAAACCGGCCTGGTGGCCGGAATCCGTGTGGTGGGTGAGGATGACGACGTCATGCTCATCGAGTCCGGCGGCGTGATCATCCGAATGCCCGCCTCTGACATCAGCATTTACAGCCGAAGCACCCAGGGCGTCCGCCTCATGCGGGTGGAAGACGGAAGCAGCGTCATCGGTGTGGAGCGTACCGAGAAAGAAGAGGAATCGTGAGGACCGTCAGCATCTATACCGACGGGGCCTGCTCCGGAAATCCCGGCCCCGGTGGCTGGGGGGCAATCCTGGAGTGGAATGGCCACGAAAAGGAACTCTCCGGCGGAGAAAAGAACACCACCAACAACCGCATGGAACTAACCGGCGTCATCTCCGCCCTCAAGGCTCTCAAAGAGCCTTGCCAGGTGGAGCTCTACTCTGACAGCAAATATATCATTGACGCGATGAACCAGGGCTGGGCCGTGCGATGGAAGAAAAACGGCTGGATGCGCAATAAGACAGACAGGGCCCTCAACCCTGATCTTTGGGAGGAGCTATTGCAGCTGTGCAGCTACCACCAGGTTCAGTTTCACTGGGTCAAGGGCCATGCGTCGAATCCAAAGAACAACCGCTGTGACCAGCTGGCAGTGGCGGAGAGCAAAAAGTTCTAAATATAAAAGCACCAGACAGCGAGAGAATACGCTGCCTGGTGCTTTTATATTCCCTTTGTCCGGACGGGCTTCCCTGTTTACCTCAGCGAAGGCTTACCCACTCCAATCCCGTCCGCTCAGAGATAAACTTCCGAAACGCCTCTTCACTGCCGCCGGTGAGCGAGGCCTTGTCATAGACCTGCCCATGGCTCTGGTCAAAGAGAAAGACGAAATACTCCTCTGTCTGGGCCAGAGCGGCGATGGTTTCGTAGGGCCACTCGGACTTGCCTGCCTCTGACTCAGAACGATAGCTCTGCTCAGTAAACACGGCCACTGCTTTCCCAGTCCCTTTCATCATCCGCCGCCGGGCAATGTAGGCATTGAGCTGGTCTTCAAACGCAAGCACGAACAACAGTATCAAAACGGCAATCCAGGTGATGAGATTGCTGGCCTCGATGCGCAGCTTGCCATCTTCAATGGGCCAGGCTAGAAATAGACCCAGTACCACCACGACTCCACCCAAAATTTGGCTGCGTCTGCTGCGCTTTTTCCGCAGCGTCTTGCGCAATGCACGCACCATGGCGGTGATTGCCTTTTGGTCATAAATCGTCTCAAAACGAAATTCCATGGGATCACATCCTTTTGGAAACATCATAGCATAGTTTGGGGAAAATGACAACAGCAACCGCGAACCCAACTTTTTTCTGCCGCTCTATTGAAATGAAGTGAAAAGTGTTGTATACTAATAGTCAGTGAATCAATGAAAATGCAGGACAGCGGCGCTGTTCGAAAGGAGCCATCATGCAAGACAAACGAATTACAATCTATACCTACCTCAGGCCACGAATCCCGCGCATGACGCTGGGTGTCTTTTTAAAGTTCACCGGCACCATGGCGGAACTCTTTTTGCCCTATGTTCTGTCGTACATGATTGACGAGGTCGTGCCCATGGGCAGCAGCAGCCGTATTTTGCTCTGCGGTGGGCTGATGCTTATAGCGGCTGTCATCGCCGTGAGCTTCAATATCTGGGCCAACCGGATGGCCTCCGGTACCGCCCGGGACTTTACCCGCAGCCTGCGGCATGATCTGTTTAACAAGACCATGGGCCTGAGCTGCCGCCAAATCGACGAGTTTACAATCCCCTCGCTGATTGCGCGATTGACCACGGACAGTTATAATCTCCACCAGACTGTCAACTCCATGCAGCGCATTGGCATCCGCGCGCCCATCCTGCTGGTGGGGTCGCTGATCATCATGATCGCCATGGACCCTGCGCTGGCGCTGGTTATGGTGGCAGCACTGCCTCTCATGGGCGGCCTGATCTACTACTTCTCCCGCAAAGGTATCCCGCTGTATAAAGCACAGCAGGAGGCGGTGGACGATCTGGTCCGCACGGTTCGGGAGAATTTCAGCGGCGTGCGTGTCATCAAGGCCCTGAGCAAAGCAGAATTTGAAAAACACCGCTATGACGTTGTCAACAAGGAGCTAGTCCGCCGGGAGTCCAAGGCGAATATCACCATGGCCATCACCAATCCTCTGATGAGCCTGCTGATGAACCTGGCTCTAACCGGCGTCATTCTCTACGGCGCCTACCGGGTCAATGCCGGTACCAGCCTGCCCGGCACACTCCTGGCCTTTACCTCGTACTTTATCACCGTTTTGAACGCTCTGATGTCCATCACCCGCGTGTTCACCAACCTGGCCAAGGGCATAGCCTCCGGTGGACGAATCACCAAGGTGCTCAACGCTCCGGCGGATCTGCTGCCAAGCCTTAACCTCCCTGGGAAGGATTCTGATGCACATATCGAGTTTGAGAACGTCAGCTTTTCTTACATCCCCGGCGGGCGGGACAATGTGGAGCATATCAGCTTTAAGCTGGGCCGCGGCCAAACCCTGGGTATTATTGGCGAAACCGGCAGCGGTAAGACTACGCTCATCAGCCTGCTGATGCGCTTTTATGACCCTCGGGAGGGACGCATCTTCATCAATGGCAAGGATATCAGATCCATTGACCCCAACGAGCTGCACCAAATGTTTGGTGTGACTTTGCAAAACGACTTCCTGATGGCCTCCTCCATTGAGGATAATCTGCGCTTTGGCCGTGATTTGAGAAAGGCGGAGTTGGAGCTGGCAGCCAGAGACGCCCAGGCTTGGGAGTTTATTCAGGCCCTGGAAGACGGTTTCGATCACGATCTGGAGACCCGCGGGGTCAATTTCTCCGGTGGTCAGAAGCAGCGTATGCTCATTGCCCGCGCCCTGGCGGGGCATCCGGATATTCTGATCCTCGATGACTCTTCCTCGGCCTTGGACTATAAGACCGACGCCGAGCTGCGCCAAGCCATCAAGCGGGACTACTCCGACGTCACAACAATCGTGGTTGCCCAGCGCGTAAGTTCTATTGCCCACTCTGACCTGATCATGGTCATGGAGCAGGGCCGCTGCATTGGCGAGGGCACCCATGAGCAGCTCTTGCAGAGCTGTGAATCCTATAGAGAGATTTATCTCTCGCAGATGGGGGAGGTGGCGAAATGAGCCGTGATATGTTCGGCAAAAGCCGTATGAGTGATATTCGTCCGCAAGACCTCAAAAACAATGGCAAGAGCGGGAAGGAAAAAAACGTGTTCCAGCCTAAGACGCTGCGCCGGCTGCTGAAATATCTGATGGTCCACCGCTGGATGTTTGTACTGGCTCTTGTTTTTGCCATAACATCCAATGTCTTTGCCCTCATCGGTCCCATGCTCTCCGGCTGGGCCATCGACGCCATTGAGCCTGGCAAGGGAAAGGTTATTTTTGGGGACGTGTTCAAATACTGCGCCCTGATGGCGATTTTCTATATCGCCTCAGCGGCTCTGACCTATGCTAACTCCGTGCTGATGGTCAGGCTCAGCCAGAAGGTCACCTATCGGATGCGCAGGGACGTTTTTGAGCACCTGCTCTCGCTCCCGGTCAGCTATTTCGACAAGCTGCAGGCCGGCGATATTATCTCGCGCATCAGCTACGATATCGACACGATCAATGCTTCGCTCAGTCACGACATGATTACCGTTTTCACGGCGATCATCACCGTCACGGGTTCTTTGATCAGCATGATTCTGCTCTCTCCGGCGCTGATGCTGGTTTTCATCATCACCCTGCCGCCGCTGGTAATTTTCACCCGGATGCGCGCCACCAAGGTGCGTCCCCTCTTCCGCAAGCGCAGCGCTATGCTCGGGCAGCTCAATGGCTATGCCGAGGAGATTTTCTCCGGTCAGAAGAGCGTCAAGGCCTACTGCCAGGAGGGCGAAATGGTGCGCCGCTTCGATGACCGCAACGAGGCAGCCGTCAGGGCCAACTACGAGGCGGAGTACATGGGCGGAACCATGGGTCCTTGTGTCAACTTTATCAATAATCTCTCCCTGGCGCTGATCTCTACCGGCGGTGCGCTAATGTATCTGTTCGGCTATATTGGTCTGGGTTCTGTGGCCGCGTTCATTCAGTATTCCAAGAAGTTTTCCGGCCCTGTGGGTGAGATTGCGAATATCACCAGTGAAATTCAGTCCGCCATGGCGGCGGCTGACCGCATTTTCACCCTGTTGGATCAGACGCCCGAGGCGGCGGATGCGGTGGATGCCATTGATCTTGGCAAATGCCGCGGCGATGTGACGCTGGAACACATCAACTTCAGCTATGTCCCCGATCGAGAGATCATCCATGATCTGTCTGTGAATGTCAAGGCGGGACAGCGCATCGCCATTGTCGGCCCCACTGGCGCAGGCAAGACCACGCTGGTCAACCTCCTGATGCGCTTTTACGATCCCCAGAGCGGCAAGATCACCATCGATGGGCATGATATCCAGACCTTGACCCGCAAATCCCTGCGTTTGCAGTACACAATGGTGCTGCAGGACACCTGGCTCTTCCACGGCACCATTGCGGAGAACATCGCCTATGGCCGGGAGGGCGCCACCCGCGAGGAGATCATCGAGGTGGCGAAGATGGCCCATGTCCATGAATTCATCTCGGGCCTGCCCCAGGGCTATGATACGGTTTTGACCGACGATGGGTCAAGTCTCTCCAAGGGTCAGAAGCAGCTGCTGACCATCGCCCGGGCGATGCTGGCTGATGCGCCGATGCTGATCCTCGACGAGGCGACCTCTAATGTCGACACCCGCACGGAGCGGATTATTCAAGACGCGATGTACACGCTCATGGAGAATCGCACCTGCTTTATCATTGCCCACCGGTTGAGTACAATTCAGAATGCGGATCTGATTCTGGTTGTCCGCGACGGCGATATTGTGGAGCAGGGCAATCACACGCAGCTGATGGAAAAGGGCGGCTTCTACGCAACGCTCTATAACGCACAGTTTGCCTCCTGATCGATTCAAAAAGAGCACCGTATCCCATTGATACGGTGCTCTTTTTGAATACCAAAGGAACTGTTTCACGTGAAACAGTTCCTTTGGATTGACAAGCAGGCCCCAGAAGCGTATGATATAGGCACCAACGTCACGAAAGGAACTGTGATATGCAGCAGACAGTGAACTCGATCATTGAGGACATTGCCGGGAAGTATCCGCTGTGCGAATACGCCTTCGGTGAGGTTGTGAATGTACCCTTTTCCTCGCATGTGCGGGAGATCTGTAAGACGGGCTGCGGCCGCTACGGCAAGTGCTGGGCCTGCCCGCCCTCATGTGGAGAAATCGAAACGTTAATAAAAAAATGCAGGCAGTATGAGCACTTCTTCCTCTTCTCCACCGTCACGGCTGTGGAAGATGCCTGGAATGCAGAAGCGTGCCTGCGCATGAAAACCGATCACGAGGCCATCACCCGCAATATTCGTCGGGAATTGCAAAAATATCTGCCGGACTGCCTGGTGCTCTCCACCGGCTGCGACCTCTGCGAGCGTTGTGCTTGCCCTGACGAGCCCTGCCGCCATCCCGAGGAGCGGCTGTCGTCGCTGGAAAGCCACGGCATCGTGCTGATGCTGCTGGCGGAGTCGGTGGGGATGAGCTGCAGCTTCGGCAGCGACACGGTGATCTTTTTTAGCATCGTGTTCTATTGATTACCGGCGCAGAATCTGTTCCATGGTTTTGCCCCTGGCCAGTTCATCGACCAGCTTATCCAGCCAGCGGATCTTCTGTAAAGTCGGGTCCTCGATGGTTTCTACGCGGACACCGCAGACGACTCCCTTGATGAGATTGCAGTTGGGGTTTATGGCAGGGGCCTCATGAAAAAAGGTCGCGTAGTCTATATCGCGTTCTAATTGGCTGCGGAGGCCCTGGACATCGTAGCCTGTGAGCCAGCAGATGACTTCGTCTACCTCTGCCCGGCTGCGGCCCTTGCGCTCAGCCTTTGCCACTAAAAGCGGGTAGACCTTTGAGAGTTTCATTGTGAACACTTTTTCCAACGTTAATTCCCCTTTGTGTCATATAAAGCAGGCAGCGCCTCCGCACAAGTCAATGCGGCGGCGCTGCCTGACTTATCTGGCCGCCAGATAGCGCTCAGCCTCTTGCAGCTGCTCGAGGGTGTTGACGCCCAGAAGCTCCTCGTTGAGCTGGCGGCTGTAGACCTTTACCAGATCGCCATCCCGGCGCAAAATGGCCGGGATATCGGTGAGATAGTACTCCCCCTGGGCATTGTCGGTGGTCAGCCGGTCCAGCGCGCCCAGCAGCTTCTGCGCGTCGAAGGCATAGATGCCGCAGTTGAGCTCCGGAATCTGCTTTTGCTCCGGGGTACAGTCGCGGTCCTCGACGATCTCGAGGAAATTGCCCTCTGCGTCCCGGAGGATACGGCCATAGGCCAGGTTTCTATCCGAGGTGCCCGCTAAGAGGGTGCAGGCGGCGCCGCTGGCCATATGCGCCGCTAAAAGCGCCTCATAGCTCGCCTGACGCATCAGCGGCATATCGCCGTAGCAGATCAGGACGGTGCCTTCAAAGCCCTCCAGGGCCGCTCTGGCACACATGACGGCGTGGCCGGTGCCCAGCTGCGGCTCCTGTACGACGTGGACACAGGAGGGAAAGGCCTCCATTACGGCCTCTTTCATAAAACCAACCACCAGGATGATGTCTTCTCGCCGCACAAAGGACAGGGCATCCAGTACCCAGCCCAGCAGGGGCTTGCCATAGGCAACGCGCAGGGCCTTGGGCAGGTGATACTGCTCCGATTGCAGCCGGGTCCCCTTGCCGCCGGCCAATACAACAACCTTGATTGCGTCCATGGGAATGCTCCTTTCAAAACGGACAACGCCGCCGGAGGGCTCCGGCGGCGTCGGTTTGGGTTAGATGTTATCTTCGATGAGCTTTACGACGTCGCCGACGGTCTTGATGCCGGTCAATTCTTCCTCGGCAGCGGAGATGGAGAATTCCTCTTCCAGAGACATCATCAGCTCCACCAGATCGAGAGAGTCAGCACCCAGATCCTCAAAGGTAGTGGCCTCAGTGATAGCGTCCTCATCAAAGCCCAGCTGGTCAGCCAGCAGGGAGCGAACCTTCTCAAATACCACAGTCATACACCTCCCACGTAACAGATCACGCTCAGGTCTGAGCGCGGTGTTTTACCTACATCAGTATAGACATGTCAGAACAAAAAAGCAAGAGGGACTTTGCATTTTCTCACTCTTTTTTTATTTGCTGCCAGAAATGGTCCCCCCGCCCAGGACATAGGGGCCGTCGTAGAACACTGCCGCCTGCCCGGGGGTCACTGCCCGCTGAGGAGTGGTAAACCGCAGCTCGACCCCGGATTGTGTGGGGATTACCGTAGCACAGCTGCGATTTCGGGTATATCGCAGCGCGACCTCGGCCTCAATAGGGGCTGTAGGCGGAGCGATGCTCACCCAGTTGCAGTCCTGGACAAAGACGGTCCTGCTATACAGTGAGGACTCCGATCCGACGATCACGTCGGCGCCCTCCTTGCGCAGGACATATACCGGCGCGCCACAGGAAAGGCCCAAGCCCTTGCGCTGGCCGAGGGTGTAGCGCTCGGCGCCTCTGTGAGGACCCAACTCGCGGCCATCTTCGTGCAGAAAACGGCCCGGCATCAGCTGAAGGCCCTGGGTTTGCAGATAGGCTGCGTAATCTCCGTCGGGGATGAAACAGATGTCCTGACTGTCCTTCTTTTGGGCCACTGGCAGCTGAAATTCCTCCGCAATCGCCCGGACGCGCTGCTTGGCCAGCGTGCCGATGGGAAAACAGCTGTGCGCCAGCTGGCGCTGGGTCAGACAATAGAGAAAATAGGTCTGATCCCGGCTCGGGTCATCCCCCGCCCGGAGGGCGTAGCGCTCCCCACTGCGCTCGATACGGGCATAGTGCCCGGTAGCGATGGTGTCGTAGCCCCTGGCCAGTGCCCAGTCCAGCATCCGGCCAAACTTCATACGGCGATTGCAGAGGGTGCAGGGATTTGGCGTCTGGCCGCGGCGATAGCAGTCGATGAAAGGCGCTATAACCGCCTCGCGGAACGCCGCCTGGGCCTCCAGCACTTCAAAGGGAATCCCCAACGCAGCGCAGACCCGGGCTGCGTCGCCGGTGTCGTTGTGGGGCTGCAGGCGCATCATGATGCCGGCCACATCCAGCCCCTGCTGCTGTAAGAGGGCTGCCGCCACGGAGCTGTCTACGCCGCCGGACATCGCTATACACACCCGGCTCAAAGCTCAAGATCCCCCGTATCCATCAAAATATACCACTGGGTCATGATTGCCACCGCTGTGGGGTCCTCAGCGCAGATGTCGTCTTCATCATAGACGATGCAGATAAAACCGTTGGGGTTGTAATAGAGATAAAAGCACACGTGGCCCTGGTCGTCGATGGCGATGTTATATAGGCGCATATCCTCGATGACCTCTTCGGTGGTGGGAGACTCGATGGAGAGCGCTGCTTCAGAGTCTGCGAACAGGCGCTCAATCGCCGCCTCAAAGGTTTCGTCCATCAGGGACGCCGGGTCGACTGCCTGGCCATCCTGCCAATAGAGGGGCTCGCCGCTGGCAGTACGCAGTACCTTGAGGCCCGGATAGCGGTGGAGAATATCCGCCGCCTGCTGATACTCCATGCTCTGAGCGGTAAAGCCCTCACGGCTGGCGGCGACACGGTCGAGATAATCTTGGCTGCTGGTCAATTCAGTACTATGGCCGATCATGATCAGCAGGCCGTAGCCCACGAAGCAGCCCAGCAAAATGGCGATCACCATTCCCAGCAGACAGCGTCCCAGAGTCGGCAGGAACTCGTCCCGCGGTTTTTCAGCCATGGTTGTTCTCCTTCAGCAGGTCGCGGATCTCGGCCAAGAGCTTCTCCTCAGCGCTGGGCTCAGGCGGCGCGGGCGGGGCCGCAGGAACCTTTTTCCTGCCAATACCGGCCAGACGGTTCAGACCCTTCACCAGCCAGAACACCACCAGCGCCAAAATCAGAAAGTTGATCACTGCGGAGATAAAATTGCCGTAGTTGAAGGTATTGAGGATGACGCTGCCGGATTCGTCCAGTTTGGCCTGGCCAAACAGACGCGGCAGGACAATCTTCATCTCGGAGAAATTCACGCCGCCCAGGAAGATGGAGAGGACCGGCATGAGGATATCGTCGGTCAGGCTCTTGGTGATGGTGGAGAAGGCCGCGCCGATGATGGTGCCGACGGCCAGGGCCATGGCATTGCCCTTGATGGCAAAGGTCTTGAATTCATCCCACCAGGAGGGCTTCTTCGGGGTTTTCATGGTGTTTTCGCCTTTCGTAAGTGATTTTCAGGGCCGTTTGCGACCACGGCCGGGAGCTGCCCCCTATTTCTTCACAGGATGAATGACCTCAATGCCGCCCAGGTACTTGCTCAGAACCTCGGGGACGACAACGGAGCCATCGGCCAGCTGATTCTGCTCGACCATGGCCGGGAAGATGCGGGAGGTAGCAAGGCCGGAGCCATTGAGCGTGTGGACAAGCTCGGTCTTGCCGGTGGACTCCCGGCGGAAGCGGATGCCGCCGCGGCGGGCCTGATAGTCGCGGGCGTTGGAAACCGAGGAGACCTCCTTGTAGCCGTTCATGGACGGAATCTGAATCTCGATATCATAGGTGCGGGCCATGGAGGCGGAGCAGTCGCCGGCGGCCAGCTTCACGGTGCGGAAGTGGAAGCCCAATCCCTTGACCAGGTTCTCGGCCTTGCGGACCAGCTCGTCGAAGGCCTCGTCGGAGCCCTCCGGGGTGGTATACTGGAACATCTCGACCTTGTTGAACTGGTGGCCGCGAACCATGCCGCGCTCATCAGCCCGGTGAGAACCGGCCTCACGACGGAAGCACGGGGTGTAGGAGATAAACTTGCGGGGCAGATCAGCCTCGGCGAGAATCTCGTCGCGGTAAATGCTTGCCAGGGCCGCCTCGGCGGTGGGCAGCATATAGTGAATGCGGTCGTCGGTGGGGTTGGCGATTTTGTAGACCTCGTCGGCGAACTTCGGGAACTGGCCGGCAGTCTCGCCGCAGGCGTACTCGAGCATATGCGGCGGCAGGATCAGCTCGTAGCCGTCGGCAATATGGGTGTCAATGAAATAGTTCAGCAGCGCCCACTCCAGTCGGGCGCCCATGCCTTTGTAGATCCAGAAACCAGAGCCGGCCAGCTTGACGCCGCGCTCGTAGTCGATCAGCCCCAGGGCGTTACACAGGTCGACGTGGTGCTTGGGCTCAAAATCGAACTTGTGAGGCTCGCCATAGTAGCGCAGGGGCTCGTTATTCTCCTTGCCGCCGGGCTTCAAGTCGGGATCGGGCAGGTTGGGCAGGGAGAGCATCAGGCTGTGGTATTCTGCCTCCACGGCGCGGAGCTTCTCAGCGTCGTCGGCGATGGCCTGCTTGAGCTCGCCCATGCGTTTCATCACGGGGGCGACATCCTCGCCGGCCTTCTTCAGCTGGGGAATCTGCTTAGAGACCTTGTTTTGCTCGGCTTTTTTGTTTTTAGTGTCGAAAATCAGCTGGCGGCGCTGCTCATCCAGCTCCAGGATGCGGTCAATCTCCCGGTCGCAGTCGACTTCTTTGGCTCTCAGACCGGCCTTGACGCCATTGGGGTCCTCTTTTATGCGTTTGATATCAAGCATGGTGTGATTTCTCCTATATCAGTGTATGATTCGTATTTTTCAGATCTAAATCCTCCAAAGCGGCCATAAGACGCTCTAAATCGTCCAGATCATAGAATTCCAATTCAAAGTGGCCCTTCTTTTTGCCCTGTACGATCTTGACCCCGCGGCCCAGCTTGCGCTCCAGCGAACGCTCGCACTCGGCCAGATAGTCCACCTGAAAGAGCGCCTTTGCGTCTTTGGCGGGCTTGGGCGCGCGGCCCTCCTGCTTGACCAGGGCCTCAGTCTGGCGGACGGACAACTGCCGCTGGACGATGATCTCCGCCAGCGCCGCCTGCCGCTGATCGCTCAGCGGGATCAGCGCCCGGGCGTGGCCCGGGGAGAGCTTGCCCTCCTTGACCAGGGCCTGTACCGGCTGGCACAGGTGCAGCAGCCGCAGGGCGGTGGCCACGGCAGAGCGGGATTTGCCGATCCGCTCGGAGATTTCCTCCTGGGTCAGGCCGTAGTCGTCTATCAAGCTGCGAAAGCCCTGGGCCTCTTCGATGGGGTTCAGGTCCTGCCGCTGCAAGTTCTCGATAAGAACCAGCTCCATGACGGTGCGGTCGTCGGCCTCAATGCAGTACACCGGCAGCTCGCTGAGTCCGGCGATGCGGGCGGCGCGCCAGCGGCGCTCGCCGGCGATGATCTGGTAAATCTCCCCCTGTTTGCGGACGGTCAGCGGCGAAATGACGCCGTGGGTCCGGATACTGTCGGCCAGGGCATCAAGCTCCTCGGGGCTAAAGTCCCGTCGGGGCTGGTGAGGGTTCGGCTCAATTTGGCTGATGGGGATTTTCGCTGCGGCGGCAGCCTCGGCCTCACTGCCCACTGGGGGGAGATCCCCAAAGAGCGCGCCCAGGCCCTTGCCCAGGCCTCTTGCTTTTGGTTGTGCCAAAACTTGCTTTCTCCCTTCTTATCGCCTGCCGTAGATCTCTTTTGCCAGGGCCACATAGGCCTCGGCGCCGCGGCAGTACTTATCATAGGCTATGATTGGCAATCCGTGGCTGGGCGCCTCAGAAAGCCGAACATTTCGCGGAATGACTGTGGTGAAGACCTTACCAGGAAAATGTCGCCGGACCTCGTCGGCCACCTGCATGGACAGGTTGACGCGGCCATCGTACATGGTCAGCAGTACGCCGAAGATCTCCAACCGGGGCCTGAAGCCCTTTTTCACGGCCCGCAGCGTGGTCATCAGGTCGCTCAGGCCCTCCAGGGCGTAATATTCGCACTGCACGGGCACGAGGATGCTCTCGGCGGCACACAGACCGTTGAGGGTCAGCAGCTCCAGAGAGGGCGGGCAGTCAATGAATATGTAATCATAGTTTGCTTTGAGGGGCTCGAGAATATCCCGCAGGCGAAACTCGCGGTGCTCCTCCATGACCAGCTCAATGCCCAGGCCCGACAGCGCCGGGCCGGAGGGAATCAGGTCGCCGAAGGGCGTAGAGACGATGGCCTCTGCCCCGCTGAGGCCATTGGTGACGGCCTCGTAGATGGTGACGGGGTTTTTCTTAGTGACGCCGAGCCCGGAGGTGGCGTTGGCCTGGGGGTCAAAGTCGCACAGGAGCACCCTGGCACCCAGCTGCGACAGGCATGCCGTCAGATTGACCGCTGTCGTCGTCTTGCCGACGCCGCCCTTTTGGTTTACCACCGCAATGATCTGGCCCATGCCCGTCCCTCCTGAAATCTTTGGTATCCTTTATTATAACACACCGGGCAGGATTTGCAACCGCCAAGTGCGATGTTTCACGTGAAACATCGCCGGGATCTTTTTCTTCCACTGCACGGCGGCTGAATTTAAAATAAAGTCATCTGGCTGGTCTCCGGCAGGTCGCCAAAGGCCCCAGCGGCGCGAAGCTGCTCAATATGGGTCTTAGACACCTTCGGACAGGCCAGCTGAAACTCCTCGATGGAGAGAAATTGCCTGCCCTTGCGGCCCTCTGCAATGTCGTTGGCGGCCGTTTCGCCCAGCCCTGAGACGGACACAAAGGGCGGAAGGAGTTTGCCGTCTTTGATGTTGAACTTCAGCGGGTCAGACTCGTAAAGGTCGATGGGCAAAAATGCAAAGCCCCGGAGGTAAAACTCATAGCAGACCTCCAGGGTGGTCAGCAGATCCTGCTCCTTGGCGGTGGCCTCGTCGTTGGAAGAGATTTCCTTGATCTTTGCCTTGACCGTCTCGATCCCCCCGGTCATCATGGCGGCATCAAAGCCGTCCTTTTGGCTGCGGCGGTAGAAATAGGCGCTGTAAAAGGCCAGAGGCTCGTGAACCTTGAACCAGGCGATGCGGAAAGCCATCATCACATAGGCCACGGCGTGGGCCTTCGGAAAGAGATAGGCGATGGTGCGGCAGGACTGGATATACCAATCCGGGACCCCTAATTCGCGCATCTTTTCCTCGCAGCCGGGCTTAAATCCACCTTTTTTAACCCTGCCCTTGCGGACGTCCTCCATGATGGAAAAGGCCATCTTTGGATCCATGCCCTTGCTGATCAGATAGAGCATGATATCGTCGCGGCAGCCGATGGCCTCTTTGGCCGTACAGGTGCCGGAGGTGATCAGATCCTTGGCGTTGCCCAGCCAGACGTCCGTGCCGTGGGAGAAGCCCGAGATACGCACCAGGGTGTCAAATTCTTTGGGCATGGTGTCTTGCAGCATACCGCGGACAAAGCTGGTTCCAAACTCCGGAATCGCGCAGGAGCCCATTGGGCCAAGGATCTTGTCATTTTCAAAGCCAAGAACCTTGCTGGAAGTAAAGATACTCATGGTATCAGGGTCGTCCAGGGGGATCTTCTTGGCGTCGATGCCGGTCATATCCTCCAGCATGCGGATCATGGTCGGGTCGTCGTGGCCCAGCATGTCCAGCTTCAGGAGATTGTCCTCCATGGAGTGATATTCAAAGTGGGTGGTGATGATGTCGGTGTCGGTGGAGTCCGCCGGGTGCTGGACCGGGCAGAAGTCGTAGATCTCGCTGTAGGCCGGGATGACGACCAGACCGCCCGGGTGCTGGCCGGTGGTGCGCTTGACGCCCACGCAGCCGGCGGCCAGGCGGTTTTCTTCCGCCTTGGGGATGTCGCGGTGGTGCTCCTCCATATACTTTTTCACATAGCCGTAGGCGGTCTTCTCGGCGACGGTGCCGATGGTGCCTGCGCGGAAGACGTGGTCGGAGCCGAAAAGCTCAATGGTATAGCGGTGGGCGTCAGCCTGGTATTCGCCGGAAAAGTTCAGGTCGATGTCCGGGACCTTCGCCCCGCCAAAGCCCAGGAAGGTCTCAAAGGGGATGTCAAAGCCATCTTTGACGTAGGGGGTGCCGCAGATGGGGCAGACCGCGTCGGGCAGATCCGCGCCGCAGGCGTATTTGGGCGGGACATCAAAGTCGCTGTGGCGGCAGTTGGGACAGCGGTAGTGGGCCGGAAAGGCGTTGACCTCTGTAATGCCGGACAAAAAGGCGACGATGGAGGAGCCGACGGAGCCACGGCTGCCCACCAGGTAGTTGTGCTCTAGGGAGTCCTGCACCAGAATCTGCGCGCTCATGTAGATGGAGGCGTAGCCGCGGCCCAGAATATCGCCCAGCTCGGTCTCTACGCGGTCCTTCTGGGCCTGGGGCAGGCTCTCGTCATAGAGGGCGTTGAGCTTGCCGTAGACCAGGTCCTTCAGGCGCTGCTCGGCGTTTTCAATGTCAAAGGCGAACAGGCCCTTGGGGACCGGGCTGATTTGCTCGCACATGTCGGCAATCTCGTTGGGATTTTTGATGACCACGTCATAGCAGGTCTGCTCGCCCAGGTAGGCAAACTCCTGGAGCATCTCGTCGGTGGTTTTAAAATAGAGGGGCGTGGGTCTGTCCGCGTCGGCGAAGCCCTTGGAGGCCAGCAGCAGGCGGCGGTAGATCTCGTCCTCGGGGTTGAGGAAGTGCACGTCGCCGGTTGCGACGACGCGCTTGCCCAGCTTCTGGCCCAGGCGGACGATGGTGCGGTTGAACTGCCGCAGCTGCTCCTCGTCTCGGGCCTTGCCATTTTCGAGCATGAAGGCATTGTTGCACAGGGGCTGGATCTCCAAAAAGTCGTAGAAAGAGGCAATGCGCAGCAGTTCGTCCTCGCTCTTGCCGTCCACAACGGCCTGGAAGAGCTCGCCGGCTTCACAGGCCGAGCCCACGATGAGGCCCTCGCGCCACTTCATCAGTTCGGATTTCGGAATCCGGGGCACGCGCTTAAAATAGTTGAGGTGGGCATAGGATACCAGGCGGTAGAGGTTGCGCAGGCCGGTGTTGTTTTTGGCAAAGAGGATCATATGCCGGGCCTGGCGGTCCAGAATGCGGCCGCCGCTGCGCAGGGCCTGCATATGGGGGTTGATGGCCTGGATGTCGAGGATGCCGGCCTCATGCAGCATTGCGAAAAAGCGCTGGAGCATATAGGCCACGGTAATGGCATCGTCTACGGCCCGGTGGTGCTGAAAATCCGGCAGGCTCAGGGCGTCGGCAACGATGTTGAGCTTGTACTTGCCCAGCTTTGGCAGCAGGTTCTGCGCCATGATGAGGGTGTCCAGGGAGGTATACTCGTAAGGCAGCCCCAGGCGCTGACAGGCATTACGGATAAAGGCCGTGTCAAAGTCCGCGTTGTGGGCCGCCAGGGGGCGGCCGCCGCAGAAGGCCAAGAACTCTGGTAGAACCTGATCAATGGTAGGGGCGCCTGCCAGCATGGCGTCGGTGATGCCCGTCAGGTCGATGATTTTCTGACTGAGCTTGCGCCTGGGGTCAACAAAGGTCTGGTATTTGTCTACAATCTCGCCGCCTCGGACGATGGCCGCGCCGATCTCGATGATCTCGTCGTTTTGGCCGGATAGACCCGTGGTCTCTAAGTCAAAGGCGACGAACTCGCCGTCCAAAGGCCAGGACTGCGTTCCGTGGACGCTGACGCGGTCGTCCACGTCGTTGACAAAATAGGCCTCTACGCCGTAGAGGATTTTGATGTCCTTGCCTTTGGCGGCCTTGAGTGCGGAGGGGAAGTTCTGCACCACGCCGTGGTCGGTGATGGCGATGGCCTTGTGACCCCAGCGGAGGGCGGTGTCGACGGCCTTGCCAATGTCGGTCAGCGCGTCCATGTTGGACATATTGGTGTGCAGATGCAGCTCCACGCGCTTTTCGGCGGCGGTATCCTGGCGCAGGGGGCGCTCGCCCTTCTGGATGGCCAGGGGCTGGAGGACGTCTTCTTTCTCGAAGTTGCTGTAGCCCATCCGGCCGGCAATTTGTACCCACATGCCGGGCTTGATGCCGTCGAGGATCGGCTGGGCGCGCTCAGCGTCCATGTATTGGTTCACGCGCACGGAGCCGGTGTAGTCGGTGATGTCAAAGTTTATGACCCAAGCGCCGCGCTTCTTAATCTCCTTGTGGTTGACGGCAAACACCTCTCCCTCGACGGTGACCTTGTCCGTGTCCAGGCTCAGCTCGGCGATGGGGGTGGTGATGGCGCGGAAGGGCTTACCCATGATGCTGCTGCTGGCGGGCTTGGGCTCCTTTTCCTTGATAGCGGCGGTGGGAATGTTTTGCATGGCCTCCTGGCGGATCTGCTCTGTGCGGGCTTGCAGCTGCTCGGGACACAGCTCCTGACTGCCCGCAATGGTGAGCTTCCACTGTCCGCCAAAGCGCCGGGCGAGGAACTCCTCGCCGTAGTGCAGCTGGGGCTGGAGCAGGTCCTTGCCATTTTGGCGCAGGGTTACGGCAAAGCCGCAGTCCGTGCGGCTCCACTGGCAGCCTGCCAAGATGGAGCGGGCTGGGGCAAAGGCGTGGCGGAGGACCTCGGTCAGCTCTGCGGTGGGCATCTGCTCCACGCAGGAAAGGTCAAACTGCGGCTGTAGCTCCACCCGCCCGATGCCGTAGTGCTGGGCAATACCGGTTTGCAGCGCCTCCAGCTGGGCCAGGGTGATGTACTGCTCAGCCCTCAGCTGCGCCGTGACGCGGCGGGAGGCTGCGTCAATCTGGGCGCTGAGCAATTCGGCGCTGCGCAGGATGGGTTCCAGCCCCTCCGGGGGACGATATTCAGAAAACAGGTCGCTCAGGTATTGCATGGTCTCTCTCCGTCCATATGATCTCCAATATAGTATACCACGCTTCGTGGGTTTTTGCATCAGGGATTTTTGCGCTGGGCCGTTTTTGGGACAGCTGCGGCCACACGGCGGAGACTGGCAATCATTCCAGCGATTATGGTTGACCTTTTCATGATTTCATGGCATAATATAAGATACAAGATTTTGCGAATCAAGGAGGACAGGAGTATGGCTAAGCCTTTGGTTGCCATTGTTGGGCGGCCCAATGTGGGCAAGTCTCTGCTGTTCAACAAGCTGGTCGGGCGGCGCGTGGCCATTGTGGAAGACACCCCGGGCGTCACTCGTGACCGGCTGTATGAGACCTGCGAGTGGTCAGGACGGGAGTTTATGCTGGTGGATACCGGCGGAATTGAGCCAAATACGGACAGCGAGATCCTGAAATTTATGCGCCGTCAGGCGGAAATCGCCATCGAGACGGCGGATGTCATCATCATGGTCACGGACGTGCAGGTGGGTCTCACGGCTGCCGATGCAGACGTAGCAGACATGCTGCTGCACTCCGGCAAGCCCATCGTACTGGCCGTTAACAAGTGTGACAGCGTCGGGCCGGTGAATCCGGATGTGTATGAGTTTTATAACCTGGGCCTGGGGGACCCCATTGAGGTCTCTGCGGTCCATGGTCACGGCACCGGCGACCTGCTGGACGCCTGCATTGCCCACTTCCCCCCGGCAGAAGAGGAGGAGCTGGAGGACGACCACATTCAGGTCGCCATCGTCGGCAAACCCAACGTCGGCAAGTCCAGCCTGGTCAACCAGATCCTGGGCGTGGAGCGCGTGGTCGTAGCCGATCAGGCGGGCACCACCCGGGACGCCGTCGACAGCAACTTTGAAAACGAGTATGGCAAGTATACCCTCATCGACACCGCCGGCATGCGACGCCGCGCAAAGGTTGAGGACGCCGTGGAGAGATATTCCAACCTCCGGGCCGTAGCCGCCATTGAGCGGGCCCAGGTCTGCCTGATCCTCAGTGTCGCCACCGAGGGCGTCACCGAGCAGGACACCGAGATCGCCGGGCTGTGTCACGAGGCGGGGAAGGCCTGCATCATCGTCGTCAACAAGTGGGACCTGGTGGAAAAAGAGACCAACACCATGAAGCAGATGACCGAGGACATCCGCCGGGATCTGAGCTATATGCAGTATGCCCCGGTGCTGTTTCTCTCTGCGCTGACCGGGCAGCGGGTGGACAAGCTCTACGAGCTGATCAACCGCGTCGTGGCCAACAATGCCATGCGCATCACCACCGGCGCGCTCAACTCCCTGCTGGCCGATGCCACTGCCCGCGTGCAGCCACCCTCTGACAAGGGCCGCCGCCTGAAGATCTACTACATGACCCAGGCCGGCATCCAGCCCCCGCATTTCGTCGCCTTCTGCAACGATGCGCGGCTGTTCCACTTTTCCTATCAGCGCTATCTGGAGAACCAGATCCGCGCCGTTTATGGCTTGGAGGGTACGCCCATCAAGCTGACCATCCGGCAAAGAGGTGACGAAGAATGATCTGGCGCGTGCTGGTACTCCTGGCCGCAGGGTATCTGTTGGGCAGCCTCAACGGCGCGATTATGATCTCTACCCACGTCTACGGCGATGACGTCCGCAACCACGGCAGCGGCAATGCCGGCATGACCAATTTCCTGCGTACCTACGGCAAGGCAAAGCTGGTCCCGGTCATCCTCATCGACGTGGGCAAGACGCTGATCGCCTGCTTCATCGGCTGGCTGCTGCTGCACGAGATGGGCTACGGCCCCGAGGCCAAGATTTTGGCGGGCATCGCCACTATGGTGGGCCATGCCCTGCCGGTGTTCTACGGCTTCCACGGCGGCAAGGGCGTCCTGGCGGCGGCGGCCGTGGGCTTCAGCATGAGCTGGTGGACCGCTCTGATTTGCCTGGTCATTTTCTTCCTCATCCTGGAGACCACCAAGTATATGTCCCTGGCGAGCATGACCGCCGTCACCCTCTGGTGCATCTGCGGCATTGTCATGTTCTGGGGCCGCTGGTTCGTTGTGGTCTGCTTGGCTCTGGTAGCGGCGATGGTTATCTTCCTCCATCGCGGCAACATCGGCCGGCTGATTGCCGGCAACGAACGAAAAACCTATCTACATACCCCAAAGGAGAAATAAAACATGAACATCTATCGTCATCACGACCATCATGACCATTCCCACGAGCATATAGAGCCCGCCGAGACGCTGGCGATCCTGAACTATATGCTCGACCACAACCGTCACCACGCCGAGGAGCTCCACGACATCGCCCACAGCGCCCAGCCGGAAGAGGCCGCCAAGCTGCTGCACGAGGCCGTTACCCTCTTTGGCCAGGCCAATGACAAGCTGGAGCAGGCGCTGCAGCTGATGAAATAAGGAGGAGTTATTTTATGTGTCTTTCCACTGCCTATACCGTCTCCCAGGAGACTGAAACCGTGGTGGCCAAGTTTGTCAGCAAGATCGAGATCAATAACGGCATTGTTACCCTGACCGACGTCATGGGCGCCACAACAGAGATCCCCGGAGAGCTGTTTGACGTCGACCTGATCAACAACACCGTCAAGATCCGCGTTGCGGCGTAAGCCATCGCGGGGTCAAAACACCCTCCGCTGCCCGAAAAGTACGGCAGCGGAGGGTGTTTTTTATCGAATTGTTATCTCCAGCGCTTCCCGGGTGGACTGGCAGAAGGTCACGCGCCAGTCGATCTGCTCCGGTGCCTGGAAATACAGCGAGGAGACAGCACCGTGGACGGGACGGCCCTCCCGGGCCAGGACCAGAGCCGTTGGACCGTCAGCGCCTCCGATGAGGCCGACGCTGTCCGTGGCGGTGGGCCCAAAGCCGGACGGCGGATTTTTAGGCCGCGGAGGGTCGCCCGGGGCATTGTCCGTGACCTGGATGGCGCCAATCGGCAGCGGCGGCTCGGTGAGAAACTCCATGGTCACGCAATGGCTGGGGTATTCCCGGGTCTCGTCGTGGGCAAAGACCTGGATGGTCTGGGCCTCGTAGTCCGTGACGGTCAGGGTATAGCCAGCGCCGGTGAGCGGGTGGGTCAGCCGGACGGAGTCCCCCACCCCGCCCAGGCGAAAAATGGGACCGGGGATGCGCTCCGGGTGGGGCCTGAGCGTCAGCGACAGCGAGCTTAGCTTTGGACGGCGCCGGGTCGCCCAGGGCAGGCTGATGCGGTGGATGGTCCAGCCCCTCTCCGGGTCGAGCTTGTATTGCTCCATCAGCCAGCGGGACTTGAGGTCGTTGGCAACGCCCTCGGGAAGGCAGTCCTCCGGCAGCCAGCTGCGGCTGGTGCCGTATTTTTGGCGCATATGCTTGCCGTTCACCCTAGCCTCGAGGTCAAAATCCAGGTGCAGCGGGTTCCGGAAGTCTAAATACTCCTGCTCGGCAGCGCTCAGGCGATCCTCCCGATCTTGATAGGGCCGCCACTGGTCGATAAAGTCCCGGATGGCTTGCTTGTCTGCGCCGATGCAGATGTCTGCGACCAACCCCGCTGCGCAGGAATACACAGCCGGGAGGTAAACCGTCACGCCGCCCCAGTCCAGGCTCTGCCCCACGCCCAGCGGGATGCCTGCCCGGTCGCGGCCCTGATGGCTCCAAAAGCCGCTGTGGAAATAGACCTTCCAAGCCGGGCGCTGCGGCGGCGCCGGGGCGACCCACTCATAGTACTCCCGAGGAAAGGGGATGGTTTTGGGGTCGAAGTCCTTATAGACGGCCTGGAGATAGTCAAAAGGAGCCTCCATCGGGCGGAGGGAAAATGCCCGGGAAATGCGGCGGAGCACAGCCCTTTGTGGGTCTGTAGGGGCGTTTTCCCGGCAAAAAGCTTCAAATTGCGCCCGATCCATGCTGTGGGCCTGCTGGAGAATGCCTGCATCCCCGCAGCAGAGCAGCAGGCGGAGGAAGTCTTCAAAGTTTCTTGCCAGGGGATAGACGAACTGCCCCTCCCCTGCCATGGGCTCGACGGCGAAGACCATCTCGCCGAAGCGGCGGATAAAGCAGTAGTGGATGCCGTCTACCCCCGCCCAGCCGATGATCCGCGCCCCCTGGGGAGTGCAGAAGTAAGGGCTGTTCTCCGCCCGGCGCTCAAACCCGATCAGGGGGGTGTCCAGTTTCATGCGGCAGAAGCGTCCGTATGGCGTCATATGTGCGGCCTCCTTAGGTAGTTAAAAGACGGCGCGGACATGCCAAAACCCGTGGGCAAAGACATAGTCCGGCAGCCCGGACAAATGTCCGGGCTGCGCGATTAAAACATGGTAATGTAGCGCTCGATCTCCCAGTTGGAGACCGAGGTGCGGTAGGCGTCCCACTCACGCTCTTTGCCTTCGATATAGGCGGCACAGACGTGGGGGCCCAGAGTGTCGAGGATAAGCGGGTCCTTTTTCAGCTCGCCAATGGCCTCGATGAGGTTGCCGGGGAGGCTGCTGATGCCGCGGCGCTTGCGGGTGCGCTCGGACATATCGTAGATATTGTCGTTGATCGGCGCCGGGGCGGCCAGATTGCGCTCGATGCCGTCAAGGCCCGCTGCCAGACAGACCGCCAAGGCCAGATAGGGATTGCAGGCGGGGTCGGGGCAGCGCAGCTCCACGCGGGTGCCATTGCCGCGGGCAGAGGGGATGCGGACCAGGGCGGAGCGGTTTTGCGCAGACCAGGCAATGTAGCAGGGCGCTTCATAGCCGGGGACCAGGCGCTTATAGGAGTTGACCAGGGGGTTGGTGATGGCGCTCATGCCCTTGATATGGGCAAGAATGCCGGCGATGAAGTGATAAGCCGTCTGGCTCAGGCCCAGCTCGCCGTCCGGGTCGGCAAAGGCGTTTTTACCGTCCTTATACAGGGACATCTTGGTGTGCATGCCGGAGCCGGCGATGCCGAAGATGGGCTTGGGCATGAAGGTAGCGTGCAGGCCGTGGTGCTGGGCGATGGTCTTGACCGTTAGCTTGAAGGTCATGATTTTGTCGGCAGCGGCCATGGCGTTGTCGTACTTAAAGTCGATCTAGTGCTGGCCGGCGGCCAGCTCGTGGTGGGAGGCCTCAATCTCGAAGCCCATGGCCTCCAGGGCCAGGCACATCTCGCGGCGGACAGGCTCGCCGTGGTCGATGGGGTTGAGGTCGAAGTAGCTGCCCTCGTCATGGGTAATGGTGGTGGGGCGGCCCTCCTCGTCCGTCTGGAAGAGGAAAAACTCCAGCTCCGGGCCGACGAAAAAGCTGTAGCCCATGGAGTCAGCCTTCTCCAGCACCCGGGTGAGGACGCCGCGGGGGTCCCCAATGAAGGGCGTGCCGTCGGGATTATAGACAGAGCAGATCAGGCGGGCGACCTTCGCGCCCTCCCCGTGCCAGGGGAAGATGGTGAAGCTGTTCAGATCCGGGACCAGATACTGATCAGACTCCTGGATGCGGACAAAGCCCTCGATGGAGCTGCCGTCGATCATGATCTGGTTATTAACGGCCTTCTCGATCTGAGAGGCGGTAATGGCGACATTCTTCAAGGTGCCGAAGACGTCGATAAACTGCATACGGATGAACTGAATGTTTTGCTCCTGCACTATGCGGACGATATCCTCGGGGGTGTATTTGCTGGTGAACTTGGCCATGATGATGTGCTCCTCTTTCAAAATTCCGGGGGTCATAGACTAAAGTTATTATATGGCCCCGCAGGGGCAGTGTCAACCGAAATGTGCCCCAATGGCGTAGGATTGGCGCTTTCACCAATGGCTTTGCGGGAAAAGGTGGCCTTTGGGCGGTTTTTCTCAGGAATATGTGCCCCGGGCGCAACATAGAGTGCAATGGGGTGATAAACATGCGAAGGAGAAGGACAAAGCGGACAAACCTGGCGCCGGCGGCCATTGTGGCCCTGGCGGTGGCGGTGCGGATCCTCTGTGAACCAGGAGCGGCCGAGGCGCCGCCGGAGACACCGGTGGTGCTCACGCAGGAAGCACCGGCGGAGGCAACGCCGCTGGATTTGCAGGTGGAACCAGTCCCAACGATCGATTCCTCGTCTCAGCCGCTGCCGGAGCCGGTGACGCTGGAGTGGAATCAGGCTGCCATGGAGAGTTTGAACCTTCGCAACCAGACCGGCTATACGGTGACGTTGGAGGAGCTGGCGGCGCAGCAGCCGCACTTTGATGCGCAGGCGGAGGGGCCGACCATTTTGATTGTCCACACCCACACGACGGAGGCGTACACGCCCGAGCCGGGCTGGGAGTACGAGGCCAGCGACCTGATGCGCAGCATGGACAGCAGCTATAATATGGTACGTATCGGCGACGAGGTGGAGCGAGTGCTGACCGAGGCGGGATATTGGGTCATCCACGACGAAACCATCAACGACTACCCGTCGTATAACAACTCCTATTGGACGGCGCTGGAGCGGATTGAATATTGGCAGGCGCGGTATCCCAGCATTCAGGTGGTGCTGGATCTGCACCGGGATGCGGCGGAAGATGGCGCCGGCGGATTTATCCGCACCTCCTATACCGCCGGGGGCGAGGATATGGCGCAGCTGATGCTCGTCTGCGGGACGGACTATGGAGGATTGGAGCATGATGGTTGGCGGCAGAACCTGGCCTTTGCCATGCAGCTGCAACTACAGCTGGAGCTGACCCATCCGGGCATCACGCGGCCTTTGCAGCTGCGGTGTGAGCGGTTCAATCAGCATGCCACGCCCATGAGCCTGCTGGTGGAGGTTGGGACGGTGGGCGATACGCTGGCCCGGGCGCTGCCTGCGGCGGAGGTTCTGGCCCAGGCGCTGTGTGGAGTGCTGGGAAATGAGTAAAATCTAATTATAGGGGTAAAGGCAGGCAGAGCCACTACATATTCCATACCTCCCGATTGCAACCGTAAAAACCGCCAAACATGAGGCCTTTTTTTCTACGTTCTCACCAAAAGAATCAGTTGACGTTCGGGGCTGGTTGTGATATATTTAATGCACAGCCACTTGAATTATTGGGGGGGAACTACAAATTGGATATCAATAAGTTTGACAAAGAATTTGCTGAAAAGCGAGAAGGTGGCGCTAAGTGGTGGTTTAACTACGTGATCACTTGGTTCTGGGGCGCTCTTGCCTGGTTCTTCGCGATTCTCGGCATCATTTGGGAAGTCAAGGACTTCAGCCAGGGCGGCTACATCTCTTTGCTGTCTGTTCTGTTCAGCCTGTTCGGCATCCAGTCCATCTTCAAGTGCAGAACCTGGAACTGGAACCTGAGACTGATCATCCCGCTGGTCTTCTGCGGCCTGGCGCTGGTTCTGACTGCGTTCTTGCTGTACATCTATATGCCCATCATTGCAGAATGATAAGGCTGATATTACCCTCCTACACTGCGGTGCAGGAGGGTTTTATTTTATGCTTTTTGCTGCGCAAAGAACAGGGAGCTCCCCTTGCTTGCAGCCGCGATTTCTGGTATACTATATGGAGTTTGACAAAGGAGGACAACTCATGGCCCGTTCGATTGAAAGCGATATCCTCGACGCACTGCCCTACCCGGTGGTCTATGTGGATACCGAACATGTGATCCGATACATGAATCAAGAAGCCAAACACAGATATTACGATGTCCGCGGCTATCGCGACCTCATCGGTCAGTCCCTCTTCGACTGCCATCAGGAGGCGTCCCGGGAAATGATTCTCAAGGCGGTGGAGAAGCTCAAGAACCACGGAAACGAGATCTTCCTGGGCCTGAGCGTGCGCAATGAGCGCATCTACATCAACCCCGTCCGGAACGAGAATGGCGAGCTCATCGGCTATTTTGAGCGCTTTGAGCTGAACCTGCAGAAGTGATGCCCATGAAGAAAACACGCATTTTTCTGCTCCTGCTGGCGCTGATGCTGGCGCTGATGCCCACTGCCCTGGCGGCGGACTTCGTGCCCGAGGCCAAGGCGTCTATCGTAATGGAGGTCGAGTCCGGCGTCATCTTGCAGCAGTACAACGCCGATGAGCAGGTCTACCCTGCCAGCCTGACGAAGATTATGACGGCCCTGGTGGCCATAGACCACGTGAGCCTGGATGATATGGCCACAGTCCATGGGGCGGTGCTGGAGGACCTGCACCCGGACAGCACCACGGCCAATCTGGTGGATGGCGAGGTGCTCAGCATCCGCGACCTGCTGTATTGCATGTTCCTGGTCTCGGCCAACGATGCCAGCTGCGTCGTGGCCGAGTACGTCGGCGGCACGGTGGAGAACTTCGTGCAGATGATGAACGACAAGGCGGCGGAGCTGGGCTGCACGGGGACGAACTTTGCAAATCCTCACGGCCTGCATGAGGAAAACCACTATACCACCGCCCGGGATCTGCTGCGCATGGCCGATGCCTTCTGGCAGAACGAGACGCTGATGGAGATCTGCTCCACGATCCACTATGAGATCCCGGCAACGGATCACAACAACCCCCATAACCTGTACACGATCATCCACACCAACTCCACGGCGACCTATCCGTATTACTACTACGAGGGCTGCCGGGGCATTAAGACCGGCTCCACCTCGGCGGCGGGCAAGTGCCTCATCGTCTGCTGTGAGCGAGAGGGCCTGGAGGTGCTGGCGGTGGTCGTCGGTGCGCCGACGACGCTCGTCCGTCCGGATGGCATGGAGTGGCCGGGCCACTACGCTGCGATGCACGACCTGCTGGACTATACCTATGACAACTTCGACATGGCCACCATCCGGGAGGTCTACGCGGACGAGATCGCAGCGCGGCAGGCTGCGCTGCAGGAGCCGGAGCCGGAACCGGAGCCTGACCCGGAACCGGATCAGCCGGCAGAAGAGCCCGATGACACGCCGGAAGAAGGGACGCAGCCCCCCTCCGGCGAGGCCGCCCAGACGCCTGAGGAATCTGAACCGGCCCCAGAGCCCGAGACCCCGGCAGAGCCTGCTGAGGAACCGGCGCAATCAGAAGAATCAGAAGCCTCGGAGGGAATTGCCTGGTACGGCTGGCTGCTCATTGGGGTGGCAGGACTGCTGGTGGTCTACACAGCTGGCTACCTGATTCACAACCTGACCCGGCCGATGCGCCGAAAGAGGCGCCCTAAGTGGGAGGATGAAGAAGAGTGAATGTGACTGTGGTAGACGGTCAGGGAGGCCGCATCGGCAAGCAGATTGTCGAGAAAATTCTCGCCGAGGGACTGCCCTGTGAGCTGACCGCCATCGGCACCAACAGTGTCGCCACGGCGGCAATGCTTAAGGCTGGCGCCCCCAAGGGCGCCACCGGGGAGAATCCCCTGCGGGTGGCCTGCCGCAGCGCCGATGTCATCATTGGACCCATCGGCATCGTCATTGCTGACTCACTCCTGGGCGAGGTCACGCCGCAGATGGCTGTCGCCGTCGGCCAGAGCAGGGCGGTCAAGCTGCTGCTGCCCGTGAGCCATTGCGATAACCATGTGGTTGGCGTGGTCAGCGACAACATCGGCGTGCTGCTCGAGAGCATGATGGCCCAGCTGCGGGAGATTTTGAAGTAAGACAAAACGGCCTGACAGATCTAATCTGTCAGGCCGTTTTATATCCCCTCCCCGTCAAAGGCCGGGGTAAAGTCGCTCTGGGCGGATTGGGCGTCCTGGGTAAAGGCCACGGGCGTTCCCATGAGCTCTGCCCAGCTGAGGACGCCGGCGTATTCCTCATCGCTGACCTGTCGGTCCAGGGGCGCAGGCAGGGTCAGCCCGGGAGGCGGCGCGTACTGGCGCAGGAGGCTGACCTGGATGTCCGGGATGCTTGCCAGCGTCTCCATGGCCGCCAGGGAGTTTTCCACGTGGCCGGGGAGAATCAGATGCCGCACCAGGGTCCCTTTGGCCAGTAGTTCGTCCTCGCCCAAAACAAAGGGCCCCGTCTGGCGCACCATCTCGCGGATGGCGGCTTCGGCCAGCTGCGGATAGTCTGCCGCGCCGGACAAGGCCGCGGCCAGAGCGCCGTCGGCGTATTTAAAGTCGGGCAGATAGATGTCAATCAGGCCCTCCAGCTGGCGCAGCGTTTCCACGGACTCATAGCCGCCGCAGTTCATTACCACAGGAACAGGCAGCTTTGGCCTCAGCGCTGGAAGGATGTCGGGCAGAAAGTGCGTCGGCGTCACCAGATTGATGTTGTGTACCCCCTGGTCGATCAGTTCTTCGAAAATCTCCCGCAGGCGGCCCGGTGTGATGTCCGCGCCGGCTCCGCCGGAAGAGATCTCGTGGTTTTGGCAGTAGACGCAGCGCAGGGTGCAGCCGGAGAAAAAGACCGTCCCGCTGCCCCAGCGGCCGGAGATGCAGGGCTCTTCCCAGAAATGCGCCGCCGCTCGCGCGGCTCGCAGCCGCCCCGGCTGACGGCAGTAGCCCAGTTGTCCGGCGGTACGGTCCACCCCGCAGCGCCGGGGGCATAGTGTGCAGTTGTTGTATGTCATGGCAGTGACCTCGTCAGAAACCAGCGTGTTTGTCAGACGGCTATTTTAAGGCGATCAATTCGCCGCAGGTCTGCGCGATACTTTTATGGCTTGTATCCAGCTTTATGGTATTCAGCTGCTCATACAGGGGCAGACGGTCAAGGCTTCTGGCGATGACGTCCTGCGTGCGCAGCCCCTGGTCAATGTCCCGCTGAAGCCGGCGCTTAAGCGTGGCCTCGTCACAGACGAGGCTGACCGCTTTTATCTTGCAATCGCCCGTATCGAGGGCGCTGAGAATCGTGTCGACGATGGCTTGCTCGTGCATGACCCAACAGAAAATGATCGTCTCATATGCAGAGCAATGCAGAAACTGATTGAGCAAGAAGCAGATGTTCTGGAGAACCATCTGCTTGGTCTGGGCCGTGACCTGGAACGGGTGCATGTCCCAACACCAGTCCCCGTCGAGAAACACGGCGGCAGGGAGCATGATTTTCAGCTGCTGGCATACGCTTGTCTTTCCCACGCCCATGGGTCCGCCGATCAAGTAGAGCGTTTTCATTGTTTTCGTCTCCCTCTTAAGAGTAACCGTGTTCATTATACTCCACCCGGTACAGATGCGCAAGGGCGTCCTATTTACGTTCCGGTGAATTTATGGTATGATAAAGCAGTGAGCAGACAGGAATATGGTTCGGAGGGATCGAATTTGAAAAAGAACGAGATCTATACCGTAAAAATAGAAGGCTACACCCACCAGGGGCTGGGCGTGGCGCGGCTGCCGGAGGGCGTTGTGTTCGTCCACCAGGCGCTGATGGGCGAGAGCTGTGAAATACAGCTCCTAAAAGTTGGAAAAAACGAGTCCTTTGCCCGAGTACGGCGGGTGATCGAGGCCTCTGCGGAGCGGGTGACGCCGGACTGCCCCGTCTACGGCAAATGCGGCGGCTGCGCGCTGCGGCACATGAGCTACGCCGAGGAGTGCCGTATGAAGGCCCGCCGGGTGCAGGATGCCCTGCGCCGCATTGGCGGCATCGATCTGCCGGTGGAGATCCTTGGGGCCGAGGATTTGAGCTGCTACCGCAATAAGGTCATCTACCCCGTGGCGCTGCTGGATGGGCAGCCTACCCGGGGTTATTTCCGCGCCCGCTCCCACACGCTTATCCCTGTGGAGCGCTGCGCGCTGGTGCCGGAGTGCGCCGACACCCTGGCCGATGTGGTCATCGATTGGATGCGCCGCTGCGGTGTGAGCGCCTACGACGAGGGAACCTTGCAGGGCCTGGTGCGCAATGTCTGCCTGCGGGTGACCTCTCTGGGGGAGGTCATGGTCTGCCTGGTGGTCAATGGCGACAAGATCCCCCATGGGGAGGAACTGATCCAGGCGCTGCGGGCGGCGGAACCGAAGCTGGCCTCGATCGTCCAGTGCATCCACAAGAGGCCCGGCAACGCCGTGCTCTCGGATCGATTTATCACGCTGTGGGGTGCGGACCGCCTCAACGAGACCCTCTGCGGTCTGCGATTCACCCTCTCCCCCCGGAGCTTTTTTCAGGTCAACCATGACCAGGCTGAGCGGCTGTACCGCTGTGCCGTTGAGGCTGCGCAGCTGACGGGGACGGAGCGTGTGCTGGATCTCTACTGCGGCACCGGCACCATTACCCTGGCCATGGCGCGCCACGCCCGGGAGGCCATCGGCGTTGAGGTGATCCCCTCTGCCGTGGAAGACGCCAAAGAGAATGCCGCCGCCAACGATCTGGGCAACACACGTTTTTTGTGTGCCGATGCGGGACAGGCGGCAGCCCAGCTGGCCGCCGAGGGCCTGGCCCCCGACGTCATTGTTGTGGACCCGCCGCGAAAGGGGCTGAGCCTTGAC
>CALWWH010000267.1 GCA_944385195.1 uncultured Oscillospiraceae bacterium
CTGCTCGATGGCGCGCATACTAGGCATCCGAGTGCGGCCGCGGCTGCGGCTGCGCTGGATGCAGTAGTGGATCAGCAGACCGATGACCTCTGTGGGCAGGCGCAGATAGTCCCGCAGGCCCAGGAGGGTTTTGAGTTCTTCGCCGGAGAGGGTGCGGCCCAGGCGCCTTTGGGCCTCACCCACCAGGAGTTTAAACTTTGGGTCGCTGCGCTGGGCGCTGACCACGTCTTGCTCGGAGTATCGGCGGACCTCCGGCTGGGGGGCCAGGCTGCCAGCAGGGGCGGCGATGAGCCCCAGCTGGCCCAGCAGGGCGATGGCGCTGTCGATGCGCTTGGCGTCCATGTGGAGCGTCTCGGCGGCCTCGGAGAGCGTCAGCGCGCCGGTGGATTTGATATGTAGGTACAGCAGGCAGGCGTCGCCGCTGCCGCTGCCCAGCAGCAGCTTCAGCTCCTGCTCTTTCAGACGGACTTCCGCCACTGCGGGTCACCTCTTTCTCAAACGCTTGCGGTCTGGCGCTGCTGCAGGGCAGCGTTGGCCAGCATCAGCTTGATGCGGTTTTCCTGGTTGATCTTCGTGGCGCTGGGGTCGTAGTCGACGGCTACGATGTTGCTTTCGGGGTGTTCTTGCTTGATCTTGCCGATCATGCCCTTGCCGGCCACATGGTTGGGCAGGCAGCCAAAGGGCTGGGTGCAGACGATGTTGGGCACGCCCATTTCAATCAGGTCAAGCATCTCCGCGGTCAGCAGCCAGCCCTCGCCCATCTTGTTGCCATAGCCCAGGTAGTCTTTCACCAGGGGCTTGAGGTGTGTAAAGGGCTGCATCACACGGAAGCGGGGATACTGGGAGATGGCCTGAATCATATCCATCTGGATACCGTGGAAGTACTTCTCGGCCAGCTTCATCGCCAGCTTTTTGAGACTCTTGCCGCCGTAGAGATCGACATCCTCTGCGCGGTTGTCGATCTTGAAGATCAGAAAGTCTGCCAGGCCGGGGACGACGGGCTCAGCGCCCTCGTCGAGGAGGAACTGTTCCAGACCGTTGTTGCCCAGGGAGGAGAACTTGACATAAATCTCGCCGACGATGCCGACGGGTATTTTTTTCTCTCCGGTGACGGGGATCGCGGCGAAGTCTGCGGCGATGGCGGCTAGATTTTTCCGGAAAGCCCTGCGGCTTAGGCCGCCGCCGCGGTCGAACTCATCGATGATGCGGTTTTTCCAGCGTTCGATGAGGGCGTTGGTCTGGCCCTTGCTGACCTCGTAGGGCAGGCACTGGTTGCCCATCCAGGTCATGAGGTCCCCGTAGAAGACGGCGCGGATCAGGCGCAGGGCCAGCTTGAGGGTAGGCTTAAATCCCGGGTTGGGCTCCAGGCCGGAGAGGTTCAGGGACAGGACGGGGATAAACTCCAGCCCCGCCTTGACCAGGGCCTTGCGCAGCAGGTGGATGTAGTTGGAGGCCCGGCATCCGCCGCCGGTCTGGGTGATGACCACCGCGACCTTGTGGGGGTCGTAGCCGCCGTTTTGGATGGCGTCGATCAGCTGCCCGATGACCAGCAGGGCGGGGTAGCAGGTGTCGTTATGGACGTATTTCAGGCCGGTATCGACGATACCCTGGTGGTGGGTGTTGAGCATGACCGCTTTAAAGCCGTCCAGTTCAAAGCACTTGCGCAGCATATCGAAGTGGACGGGCAGCATCTGGGGCATCAGGAGGGTATACTCCTGTTTCATCTCCTTGGTAAAGAGCAGACGTCCGGTCTTGTCATAAACTAATTTCGCCATGGGTCAGGTCCTTTCAGGGGTGTTGCGTTGGCGCTCTTCGATGGCAGCCATCAGACTGCGCAGGCGGATGCGAACAGCGCCGAGGTTGGAGATCTCGTCGATTTTGAGCTGGGTATAGAGCTTGCCGCCGTCCTCGAGAATGGAGCGCAGCTCGTCGGTGGTGATGGCGTCGGTGCCGCAGCCAAAGCTGACCAGCTGCACCAGCTGCATATCCGGCTGGGTGCAGACGTAGCGGGCGGCGTTGTACATGCGCGCGTGGTAGCTCCACTGGTTGAGCACCTTGCGGGGCTGGTAGTCCATGTGCCAGGCGACGGCATCCTCGGTGATGACGCAGAAGCCGAAGGAGGTGGCCAGGCCATCGATGCCGTGGCCGATTTCCGGGTCGACGTGGTACGGGCGGCCGCAGAGGACCAGAATCTGACGTCCTTCGGCGCGGGCGTAGTCGATGATGCGCGCACCCTCGGCGCGCAGTGCCGCCTTATAGGCGTCGTAAGCGGCGTAGGCAGCTTTGGCCGCGTCGGCGGTTTCCCGTTCGGGGATGCCAAACTCGGCGGCAAAATAGGCTTTGGCGCGCTTGACGAAGTCCTTGGGGCGGTGCAGGCCAAAGTAAGGGTGGAGATAGCGCACGTCCTTCAGCTGGGGCATGTTGGCTGCCAGCAGCTCGGGATAGTAGGCGACCACCGGGCAGTTAAAATTGTTGTCAGAGATGCCCTCGTTGAAGTTGTAGGACATGCAGGGGTAGAAAATGGTCTCCACGCCCTGGTTGAGCAGGCTCATGATGTGCCCGTGCATAAGCTTGGCGGGGTAGCAGACGGTGTCCGAGGGGATGGTGCTCTGACCGTCACGGTAGAGCTTGCGGGAGGACTCCTCGCTGAGGACGACGCGGAAGCCCAGTCGGGTAAAGAAAGTGTGCCAGAAGGGCAGATTTTCGTAGTAGTTAAGGCCGAAGGGCAGGCCGATGTCCCCTCTCGGGGCCGGCGCGGGCAGGGACTTGTCCCCCAGGGAGCGCAGGTAGTCGTACTTCCAACGGGCCAGATTCGGCAGCTCCAGGCTCTTGCCGCCCAGGGGTTTCTGGCACCGGTTGCCGGAGATGAAGCGCCGACCGCCGTCAAAGGTGTTGATAGTCAGGCTGCAATGGTTGGTGCAGCCTTTGCAGGTGGTCGGGTGCGCCGTGTGCCGGAACTGCGCCAGCTCAGCGGGGGAGAGCAGCGCCGAGCGCTCCAGGCCCAGGGATTTGGCATACAGCGCAGCGCCATAGGCGCCCATGACCCCGGCGATGGTCGGGCGGGTGACGTTTCTGCCCAGATCCAACTCGAAGCTGCGCAGGACGGCGTCGTTAAGGAAAGTGCCGCCCTGGACGACGATGTGTTGGCCCAGATCGTCGGCGCTGGAGGCGCGGATGACCTTGTAAACGGCGTTTTTGACAATGGAAATGGACAGGCCGGCGGAGATGTCCTCCACAGTGGCGCCGTCTTTCTGGGCCTGCTTAACGGAGCTGTTCATGAACACCGTGCAACGGGAGCCCAGGTTGACCGGGTGCTGGGCGTAGAGGCCCATTTTGGCAAAGTCGGCGATCTCATAGCCCAGGGCGCGGGCGAAGGTCTCAATAAAGCTGCCGCAGCCGGAGGAGCAGGCCTCGTTGAGCATGATGGAGTCCACGGCGCCGCCGCGAATCTTAAAGCACTTCATATCCTGGCCGCCGATGTCGACGATGAAGTCCACGTCCGGCTGGAAGTGGGCTGCGGCGCGGTAATGGGCCATGGTTTCGACCAGGCCGTCGTCGACGCGGAAGGCCGCGCGGATCAGGTCCTCGCCATAGCCGGTGACGGCGCTGCCGCGGATGGTGACGCGATCGGCCACGGTGTCGTAGATATACCGGAGCTGGCCCTGGATGACCTTGACAGGGTCGCCCTCGTTGGAGGCGTAGTAGGTGTAGAGCAGGCCGCCGTCCGGGTCGATGAGCACCAGCTTGGTGGTGGTGGACCCGGCGTCGATGCCGAGGTAGGCCTCGCCGGAGTAGCAGGCTAGATCGCGGACGGCGGGAGCGTTGGCGTTGTGCCGGGCAAGGAAAGCCGCATACTCCGCTTCGTCGGCAAACAGGGGCGGCAGGGAGTCATTTTGTCCCCGGGTGGCGACCGAGTGTTCCAGCCGGTCATAGAGTCCCTCATAGGACTCGGGCTCATAGCCGGTGGCGCAGAGGGCTGCACCGATGGCGGCAAAACAGTCGCCGTCGGCGGGGAAGATGGCATGGGCATCGTCCAGACCCAGAGTCTGCTGGAAGCGGTCCCGCAGGCCGTGCAGGAAGTGGAGCGGGCCGCCCAGGAAGGCGACCTGCCCCTTGATCTGACGGCCCTGGGCCAGTCCGGCGATGGTCTGGTCGACGACAGCCTGAAGAACTGGGGCCGCCAGGTCCCCCTTGCGTCCGCCCGGGCGCCGCATGGGCGGGATGTCGCTCTTGGCGGAGCCGGCGCGGCGGG